>DHFO01000058.1 GCA_002402295.1 Caldiserica bacterium UBA4822 | reverse complement strand
GGCTCTGGAGCAGGTTCACGGGCACCGCCAAATTCATGTTCTCTCCATTACGGATCTTCCAGGTTGTGACACCGATGACCTCGCCGTACATGTTGAACAAGGCGCCACCACTGCTTCCAGGCGAGATAGGTGCAGTGATCTGGAGACTCCCGTCCTCCCACAGCTTGCTGACGATGCCTTCGGATACAGTGTTTTGGATGCCGAGAGGGCTGCCGATCGCAACGACCGGGTCTCCGACAGCGACTTTACTGGAGTCACCAAGTGTACATATCGGAAATCCGGTCCCGCTGATCCGTATGACTGCCAAGTCCTGGTCCTTGTCGTATCCGAGAACTGAGGCAACGTCGTACTTGTGTCCGCCGTTGAGCGTGACCGTTCCCTCTGTAGCTGCGTCAATCACGTGATAGTTCGTGACAATCTTGCCGTCACTCGAGATGAAGAAGCCACTTCCCGATGCGGAGAATGCTTCGCCGTCTTCGAACCCGTTCACTTCGATGAGCACCATGCGGTCGACGTACTTGGCGATATCGGCGGTTGTCAGCTTGGTGCGCACCTGGAAAGAGACTGCATCGGACCAAGGACTCCACCCTCCTGAGCTGTGTGCCGCCGCTTGCCAGGAATACGTTCCACTCGCCAAGACTCCTGCCGGAACTGTATAGGCTGTGCCAGTCAAACTGCTTGCGGCGTGAGCTTCACCCGCATTCTGCGAAATCTGGATGCGATAGGAGTCAGCGCCAGCGACCGATTGCCACGTCAAGACCACGTTAGCCGAATCAATGGCAGAACCATTCACAGGTGCCAGGAGTTGAGGAGCGGACGGGGGTGTCGCAGAAGAGAGAGTAAACGTCCGGAAGCCGGACCACGTTCCCCAGCCGCCCTCGTTATGCAGAGCCACTCTCCACGTATACGTGCCATCAGGGAGTACTCCGGGAGGAACTGCATACTCCGTTCCGGACAGGTCGGACTTGGCATATACCTCTGTCCCGGCAGAGAGGATCTGGATGCGAGCCATGTCCGTGCCTGTGACCGGGAACCAGGAAAACGTGGGCGTTTCCTCGACGATCGCGGTGCCATCGCTAGGTGACACCAGCATTGGGGCCGAGGGCGGGGGAAGAGTGGTGTCCACCGTGTACGTAAGCGTAATCATCTTGGTGGTCGCTTCATACTGCACGTCGATGCCGAGCGACTCCGATACGAACCGCAGCGGTAGCATGGTGCGCCCTGACATGATGACTGGGATCACGCGTGGATTCGCCGCATCAACCGGCAGGGTGGTGCCGTTGAGGGATGCCGTCGACTTGCCAATCCAGAGATCCAGGACATTCTCGCCCAGCGAGACCGTGACCTTTCGGGTGGAGGCCTCCCAAGCCACAGAGCCATCGAATGCTTCGATGACAGCCCGGATGGGCACGAGCGTGCGTCCTTCGACAATGACCGGCTTCGTTCCTTCCGAATCAATGGGCTGGCGAACACTTCCGATCGTCATGATATTGTTCCCAACCCAAAGCTTCACCACCGTGGTTGACGTCGACGCAAGAGCCATGGACGGTGAAGCAAAGGTTGCCAGCAAGACGGCAACAATCAGTACACGCAGCCAATGCGCTTTGCTCATAATACCCCCTGCAATTTGCCCCCGGAACGATAATCCGGTCCTCACACGCTGGACCGTCATCTGCTTCTGTATGAACAACATATATCATGTGACTGTTCCTTGCAAGCATCGCCTTGACAGGTCTTAGGAGAGGGCCTGGCAAAGGAGCACGCAGACTGCGTAGTCGCCTGATCCGTCACTCCGCCCCGAGCCTTTCTGTTCAAGGTGAGGGGTGCTTTCCCCTGAGTATTTCTGTGTAATACAAAGGGCGTACTTGGCGCAGGCGGGAACCCATCCCATTCGTAACACATCGCTATTCTGCCATGGGAGGTCTGGCGGGTGGGTGGCTGTGCCATGCTGACGACCATAGTCTCGTTTGTGAGAGGAACTCCTCGTTATTATCGAAAAGTGCCAAGTTCCGATAATAATGGCGTCGGTTTGTGCTCCATATTATCGCCAACGATAACAACTACTACCACCATCCTCTCTTATTATTGAAAAGTGCCAGAATCCGATAATAAAGACACCGGAGCGATATTGAGTGGGAGGAGGCCCATGATGGATACTGACAACGAGTTCAGAGCAGGCAGGTACATACTGCAACCGCGGGGATACCGCGCTTTTATCCCGGCGAATTTCCCTCCCATCCCGCCAATTGCCATGGATGATGAAATGTGGACGCTGCTGTCGGACGCCGATCGGGCCATTGGCGGACTGGACGGATCCACAGCGGTTCTCCCCAATCCAGATCTGTTCGTCTACATGTACGTACGCAAAGAAGGAGGGGGGACATCCTGCAGCATCAAGGTAACGACGGCCTTTGGTGGCACTCAACCGTCATAACCGGGGTATATCAGGCATATCCCTGGTCTCCATACTATTTGGGGGCTCTTGTCTCTCGAAGAACTGCAGTTGGCGACTACAACTATAATAAATAAGAGAGCCGAAGAGACGTATCCTGGCAATCCTAAGCGCATCATCGCGCTGAGCGGAAACCGATAGTATGAGACTTTCGAGAGCAGGAAGGTACGCGCGTCTAGCGATATTGCTTGCCTTGATAGTGGTCATGTGTGTGGGATGCAAGGGGTCTGCGGCTCCCGATGAGACTGGTACCCCCACTACTCCCAGTACTCCAGAAGGCTCCGTCAGCACAGAGCCGCGGGCTTGGATGGCTCTCGACAGCACCAGGCTGCAACAGGGAGACATGGACAAAGCAACGGAGATGTGCGAGAGCCTGATGCGTGATTCGTACGCAGCCAAGAAGAAGTCCGTTACCGTTGACCTCACCCGGTACATCATCGACTTCAACTTGTTGAAGTATTCTCAGTTCAAACTGAAGGAAGAGGCATACAACCAGGTGATTACGCGCGTGGAGGTATCGGTCGCCAAAGAAGAGGTGCATGACACCTATCTCTATCTGAAGCTTGCAGCCAGGGTCTACAATGATATCGGTGGCCATGACGGTGAAACAATGGACTTCCTGGTAAAGAACGCAGACGGCCGACTGGTCGTTGCGGATTGGGGCGCGATGGGAGGGCCGGCCACCTTCAGCGAATTTGACTTCATGCATCGCCGGCAGTGGCCGGTAACGAACCCCACGATCTGGGAAGACCCCGCGAAGGTGAAGGCCCTGTTCGCAGAGGTGGGCATCCAGTAAGAAGACCGTTACTGTGGAGTAACCCAGTAAAGAGAGGCATTAATCAGTGATTCTCTAGGGTTCGACACATGGGGGTTTCACCATGACAGAGGATACTGAACAGCACGAGACAGCGGCAGGCATGAAGTCACGCGGGCAGCGGTTGTTGCGCCGGCAGTCGGTGGTGCAGGCGGCTGTATTCCTCAGTATCGTCACGCTGCTCAGCAAGTTTATCGGCTTCGCGCAGGACGCCGCCCTTCCCGCTGGGACGTCCGCGCCGCATCCTCGCCAGCTCCCCCGTGGGGTCGGGTGGTAACTACGGTCCACAGTGGTAAGTTCAGCACCTGGGACGAGGGCGTGGATGCCCGTCTGCGCCGCTGCCTCCCCTCGATTATGCCGGACTTGGCGGGACTCCTGTTGTCGCTGACGCGACTGCAGCGTCGAGGTCCAGAACAAACTGACGGAACGACGATGCGAAGAACGCCTTGACGTCAGCCCAGGCGAATGGTCGGCCCAGGTATTGGGGGTCCGGCTCGCCGTCAGCGTCCTCGAACCAGGTGAGGCCCTTGCCGATCGCGACCTTTCCCCTCATGATGGGAACAGCGTGTATCTCTGTCTTTGACGGCAAGCCATATTGCTGCTTTAAATGGGTCCTCAGAGCCTGCAGTTGGCCAAAAACGTTCTTCCAGCTACTCTCGTCGAGGGACAGGCTTGTTAGTATGAAGTATCTTGAGCACTTCGGATACGCGGCAAAACCATCATCTCCGGACTCATCCACATAAACCCAGTTCATGCCGACTAGAACTTCCCTGCAAACTCTTGTGCCGCCTTGTCCAGGTCCTGGTCGTCGACCTCTTCGCTGCGGGTGGCCCAGGCGGGGAGAGGGA
>DHFO01000038.1 GCA_002402295.1 Caldiserica bacterium UBA4822 | reverse complement strand
GGTCAGACCTTCATTCTTAGGGTCCAGCGACTCGTCGTCGCACCGTCGGGGCATCGTCGGGGTCAGATCTTGTTCCGTGCATAGCTGTGCCGGATTCTTGTTCTGATACTTCTGTGCAGCAAGATGCCCTCAGAGCATGGGTGATGCGGGATGAAGCTCACGTGCGATCGCAGCAGGGCGTGGCGTACATGCGGCTCAGGGGGAAGCGAGCCGACGTGGAGACCGTTCGCAACAGCGACGAGCTGAACATAGATCTCGCCCCCGACGGGACCGTGTACGGGATTGAGTCCCCAAGCGGCAACGAGCAGCTCGTGCTGGGCGCGGGCGGCAAGCTGGTTCTCGTGGACGAAGCGCGCGGCAAGACCCACGAGGTTGCGCTTTCCTGACGGAATCCACCCATGAGGGACTACCACATCAACATCTTCTGGAGCGACGAGGACGGCGGGTACATCGCCGACATCCCCGACGTCGAACTCCGCTCCTCCTTCGGCGGTACAGTGAGGATACCTCCTCCGCTTGTTTGAGCCAGTTGGTTGGCAGGATTGGAGCTTTGCCTGGCTCTTTGCACGTGATACGCGGGGGGAGTAGCATGGGATTGCGCTCGGACGGGGTGGTGGTGGGATCGATGGAAGAACACGAATGGGACTTGTTGCTCGGACGCATACAAGCCGGCAGGTGCACGCCGTTTCTGGGAGCTGGCGCATGCGAAGGGCTGCTTCCAAGTGGGCGACAACTCGCAGAGGAATGGGCGAGAAGGCACAACTACCCGTTGGACGACTGCCATGATCTTGCGCGGGTCGCGCAGTTTCTCGCAGTTACGGTGGACTCGATGCACCCCAAGGAGTTGTTGCTCAACGAGTTCTCCAAGTGTAGTGGCTTGCCTGATTTCTCGGCGCCCGACGAACCTCATGGCGTTATGGCCAGGCTCTCTCTCCCAGTTTACATGACGACCAACTACGATGACTTCATGTACCAGGCTTTGCGCTACTACCGGAAGGAACCTGAACGAGAAATGTGTCGATGGAATAGCTACCTCCAGGACGTGAGATCCGTATTCGACAGTCCTTTCGAGGCGACGCCAAAGAGTCCGGTGGTGTTCCATCTTCATGGTCACGACAAGCACCACAAGGCAGCTGAATCGCTCGTGCTGACAGAGGACGACTACCTCGACTTCCTGAGCAACATCTCCAAGGCCCAGGGGAACGGTGTGTACAGGATGCTGCCACCGCGGATTAGGGAGGCAGTAGCTGGCGCATCCCTGCTGTTTGTGGGATACCGTCTTTCGGACTGGAGTTTCCGTGTTCTGTACCGTGGACTTGTCACCGCGATGGAGCCCAGCCTCCGCCGGATCAATGTGACGGTACAGCTGCCGCCCAGACTTCAGGCCGGGGACCCGTCGAGGCAGAAGTCCGCGATGAGGTACTTGGAGAAGTACTTCGGGAAGTCCGACGTGCGTGTTTATTGGGGGACTGCAAGGGAGTTCTCGTCAGAGCTACACAGTCGATGTAGGAAGCGGGGGATCCTTTAGTGGCTGTGGGGCACGAATCGCTGAATCCCTATGTCGGACCTCGCCCTTTCGAGCGTGCGGAGCGAGCGCTCTTCTTCGGCAGGGGCTCAGAGTGTAGCCGGGTTCTCTCCCTTCTGTTCGCGCACCGTGTCGTGCTTCTCTATGCACAATCTGGAGTGGGTAAGAGCTCCTTGGTCAACGCTGGATTGGTGCCGCGCCTCGAGGAGTCGGGATTCGACATCCTGCCAGTGGCACGAGTGCGTGGAGTGGTGCCCGATGGGGCAGGCCCTCAGGAAGTTCCCAACATATACGTCTTCCACGCACTGAACAGCTTGGGAGCGCCTATGGTGCCGGGGTACAAGCCGGAAGAGGCGACGCTTGCCTTATATCTCGGGTGTATCGAGCACCAGCGTGACGAGGCGGGGTTCCCGAAACCGCGCGCCCTTGTGTTTGACCAACTGGAGGACGTGTTCACTCTGTACCCGGAGCGATGGAGAGAGCGGGTGCCCTTCTTCGACCAGCTTTGGTCTGCTGTCACAGCGGACCCATTGCTCCGCATCCTCCTTGTCATGCGTGAGGATTTCCTAGCTCACATGGACAGCGTTGCTGACTGCTTTCTGGGGGTCTCGCAAGCCCGCGTGAGGTTGGAACCTCTCCGCAAGGACGCCGCGCTACTCGCGGTTACGGAGCCTCTTAGGGGGACTGGACGCCATTTCGCTCCCGGAGTAGCAGAGAGACTGGTTGACGATCTCGCTTGCACCCAGGCTGTAGGACCCCGCGGTGAACCCATCGAGGTCGACGGTGAGACAGTGGAACCAGTTCATCTACAGATTGTATGCAGCCATCTATGGCAGTCACTGCCACAAAATGCTGCAGTCATAACAAGTGGGCACATGCACTACTCTGCTGACATCAACCAGGCGCTCACTCACTTCTACGAAAGGGCCGTCCGCAAGGCAGCTGAGATCGGCAAGGCGCGGGAAGCACGTATCCACGATCTGATCGACAGCCACTTGATTACCCCATTCGGGACCCGCGGGATGGTTCTGAGAGAGCGTGAGAGGACTGCAGGAGTGCCCAATGCGGTGGTGGATGCGCTTGAGGATATGCACCTCATAAGGGGGGAGTGGCGCTCCGGAGCGCGATGGTACGAGTTGACGCACGATCGGTTCATTGAGCCCATCAAACAATACAGCACCCAGAGGCGTGCGGCGGCCCGGCGCCGGGGGATGCTGCTGGGCCTCTCCATCTATGCCTGTGGGTTGTCGCTGTACGCCCTTAGTTTCCTGTTGTTCAAGCCGCCACTGTCTTTCGTCCTCGGTGGGTCGGGAGCGGTGTTGGCTCTCCTGGGAGCTCTCGTCGTCGTGGGGCGCCGCCCATACTGGTCGGTGATCAAGCATGCGCTGGCGAAGGTAGCGGTAAGGACGCCGGCACCAGCCAAGGCCCGGCCCAGAGCAGACCTGGAGCCTGTCCGTCGGAAGTCTGTCAGCGGAGTAGAGGGGGCGAACAACCACCTAAAGGAAGTACAGATGATACTGCAGAGGGAGCCAGTCGCCATCGGCGTCCTGGGGCCCGGACGAACATCGCCTCCGCAGGTGGTCTTGGTGAGCCCTCTCCTCTCAGGGATCAGAGACTGGCGCTCCCTGACTTTCCGCTGGGAACGGATGGAGAGAGCGATCCGCTATGTGGTGCACCTCCTGGATACCGAAGGTGGGGAGGTGTCAGTAGAGGATACGTCGTGCCCCAACCCCTTCGGTTCTCTTGACGCGGGAAGGCGATACGGCTGGACCGTGCGCGGGGTGGACGCCGCCGGAAGGAGTCTGTCAACCAGGGTTGGGGGTTTCTGGATCCTCACCGATGCTGAGAAGCGGCGAGTTGAGGACGCCGAGGCCAAACTTGCTCCCGCCATTGAAAGGGCGTCTCTCCTGCATTCCGCAGGCCTGTACGAGGAAGCGATAGAGGTGTACCGCTCCTTGACGGCGTCGGAGTCGGACCTGCCTAAGGCCTTGGGTTACAGGGGACAACTCGTCATCTGGAGGACGATCCGCGAGCAACTGTTGGAGCGAAGACGGTACGCAATGGCGGATGCTGTACAGCGGGAGCTTGTCCGGCTACAGGGAGAGCTGGATGCCCTGTTGGGAAGAACCCTCGGGAGGTGATTGCCGTGAGGCGGATGATGCTGAAAAGTCTGGTTGGGCTTGTTCTTGCTTTCGGCCTCTCTGTACAAGGGATGGGCTTTCAGGCCATGATGGTCCCGGCGGGCACTGCGATACGAGTCGCCCCAAGGAGCTATGCCCGTGTGTCGGCCTACTGCTATCAGGGGGATCTACCCATCCCGCAAGCCCCCTGGGACGCGCTCACTCTGCAGCGCCAGGATTACGACCAATTCAGCCAGGCGGTCGGCGAGGCATACGCGCTCTTCCAGGTGGCGGAAGGCGACTATGCTCGGCTTTCCCTCCAGAGCGCCATGGAGAGGGGCCTGCTGACGATCACTGGCGCCAATACCTACAGCGAGCTTCTAGTCTTCAACAACATCAGCGCCAAGGTCGAGATCGATTTCGTGACCCGAGTGACATTAGGTCCCAGAAGCGTGGCCCTTCCGGATTACGTCCCCCGCTGGGACCTCATCGACTGGGCACAGGGGGTCCTGCAGCGGGCTGGGTGTGACCCGGATCTTACCCAGCAGACCATTTGGGCCATCGGGACGCTACAAGAAGTGCCGGAGGACCTTATTAGGAAGGCGGTGCCTGTGATTGCTCGGGCGCTTTCTTCGGGTCCTGCTCCGATACTCTGGGCTTTGAACGAATGCGCCGCTGGCCGCACGGTGACTGTGGGAAGATTGGAACACCTCATTGGAACATGGCTTCCTCCAGACGAGGTACGCAGGATCGGAGAAGCCCTTAGCAGCCTGGGCTATGAGCTCCAAGACGTCCCCACTACCTACGAGCGCGAGTTCGTCGATCACATCAGCCGCCTCACCGGGGAACCTCCAATGGAGTTCGCGGAGCCGGATGGGAAGACAACACCTGACTTCGTCCTCCTGCGGCTGCGCGTGGAAGACACTAAGGTGACCCCGTACATCCTCCTGGTGTATCGCACGGGGAACGAAGCAGCGTATTCCATGACCCCTCTCAAGCCCGACGGGCTAGACCATGCGCGGACGTTGTACGCCAAGGGTACGATTGTGGAGGAGCGTGAAGAGGCTCTCGTTCTGCGAAGAGAGGACTTCGAGACCGGTAAGACTATAGGTCGGACGGAGATCCGCTTTGGACTGGGAGAAGCCCCCTACTCGCTGATTGTGGAGGGGCAGCAGATTCCACTGGTGCTCGATGCCTCACTTAGCTACCTTCAGTTTGAGGACATAGCCAGATTCCAATCTCTTTTTGGGGAGGCACCTCACTTCAGGGCGTTATTGCAGCATCTCTCTAGCGATCACCTCAGCGACATGGTAGCCATCTCGAGACTACAAGGCCTGGAGGGCACTCAATGGGTGTACCTTTCCGAAGTCGGACCGGTAGCCATTGCGATGGCAGGGGCCAGGGTGCATGTGTGCCCAGTAGCCGGGCCGGAAGGTCTTAGTGCGCAGCTGTCGAGGTATGCTGTGGCAGGACAAGGCGGTCCGGAGGTGTTCGAACAGATTCCTGAGGGGGAACGCTTGGTGATCGTGAACCAAGGGTTCCCAGAGTGGTCTTCGGCTCTCTCTTCTCACTTGCGGTACACGGAACGGTGGGAGAGGGTCTATGTCGACGAGGCTCCTCGTTTGGCTTGGCTCAACCTCCTCAGGATGGACGAGATGACGGTCGAGGGCAACATCGGAGCAGTCGTGGACCTACTCAGCCTCGGAAAGGTGGGTGCTCGCCAGGTGGGAGAGGCAATGCTAGAGGGGCTCCGGACCTCTGGTATTCCCCGCGTAGATACTCTCCAAAACCTTGAGGAACTGGATCGAAGCAATGTGCTGATTGTCACCGCACACAACGATGCGGACCTGATGAATCTGCTGTATGACTTGGGGGAGAGGGACGTCCTTCAGGGGAAGGTCATATTGCTGTTTGTTTGTCAACAAGACAGCCCGCGCCAGTTCATCGGAAACCTTGTACGACAGTACGGTGCTGTCTCAGTGATGGCCTACCCTGGGCTTGTGAGTGCACAAGCGGTGAGCTATGTGGTAGAGCAGTTCGTTCAGGTAGTCCAGGCAAACCCACGCTTCACAGCAGAGGAAGCACTATGGGAAGCGCTCAGGAGAGCCGAGTCCCAAGCTCCGGACGCGAAGACCGATATCAAGAAGATGATGGATATCTTCTGGCACCAGATTTCCCTTGAGGAGGCCATGGCTCACTATTCCTAACGACCGCCCCGCGGCCGAGCTTCTATGCGCTCGTCCACGGCGGCGGGGTCAGACCTTCACTCTTAGAGTCCCAGCGGGATAGTTGTCGGACGACATCCTGTCCGTGAACCTGCTTGCTCTTGCGGAGGCGAGTATGGAGGAGAAGACCCTCTACGACGTTCATCTGCACGCGTTCAACCTGAGCCATCCGTCGATCTCTGCGTTCGTGTGGCGCCTGGTACATGATCTCCCCAGAACTCTGTCGCCCGATGGTCCCTGGAAGTGCGAAGATGGCTATAATGCCTTGGTATGAACGCAGGGGATCTGGTTCAGACGATCCTGGTACAGGTACTGGCCATACTCATCGCGGCTGTTATTCTCGAGTTCCTGCGTGCGGTGTCATCTTCTCAGTCGTACTCAACGCGCGTCGAGTTGGTACTTGTTTGGATCGCGACAAAGTTAAGACGCATTCACATCCGCCCGCAGACCTTCGCCTATGCTCTTCTCGCACTAGATGTAGCTTTTGTCATTGTCCTTTCACTGTCCCTGCTAGATGTGATCGGGATTCCTGTGAACGCGCTTGTCGTTTTCTTGGCATACCAGGTGATCCTGGTCTTGCTTGTCATGGTCTACCTGGCCCATGTGTTTCGAAGGCGTGAATCCCATGCAGCTCTCTGGCTCTCCGAGAGTGCCGCATGGGACTATGTCTACGGGACTTACAGAGTGGTGTACCACATTGGAACAAGGAGCAAAGGTGACCGTTGGATCCGCAACTTCGAGATCAAAGCTCGCGGAGACATCTTAGGTATCAAGACTATCGCTGTAGGCTCTACAGCGGTCCGGAATCGAGGGGCTAGGACGGCGCGCGCACTTCGGCTCAATGCCTGGACAGATAAGGGAATCCCACGACTTCTAGTGGCCAGGCGGAACAGAACTTGGTACGTAACCACTATCTTCCCACGTCCGATCAAAGCGGGTCAGACAGCTCAGATGAAGATCAGCGGGTCATTGCCCAATACGTGGGATGACCTTCGGCGATCCGGCGAGGATCAGGGAGAATTCAACCTGGCAAACAGGGCAGAACTTCTCGAAATTGTCGTGACTTTCCCGGAGGGAGTATCTGGCGGAGATCTTGCGCCCCGAAGCCCGAAAACCGGAGAGGTAACAACCAGTAACGACGCTCAAGGGCGTCTGCAAACCATCTGGACCATAAAGAATGCTGAGCCTGGACCGTATCGCTACTTGGTCACATACCCCAAGCTGCCCAAACTCAGCGCAAGAAAGGCGTAGCTACTAAGGCCGCGCCTAAGACATCAGCCGCCGTCCCTTGGTCCGTATGTTCGGTTCACAGCATCACCTCCAGACCCAGATATACCCCTCATTAGAGCGTAGGGTCTGGCGGCCCATCACCATCTTTTGGCCCGGAACACACCAAAGGAAAGGGAGAGAAGAACGTGGATGACGTAACAGCAGCAGAATTGGTGTCAGAAGTCGGGGCAGCTATGCGTGTCCGGCCCGCACCAGTCAGAGCCGGGAAGACCAGGGGTACCAGAACCAGGACTACGAAAACCCAACGCCGTGTTCTCACGAATCCTCCTTCAATGAGTGTTTGGACCGAGTCGAAGGCCCCCCACAATAGCAGCGAATCACCTCCTCTTGACAAAGAACTACGCCATAATAGCGGGAGATCGGCGGCCTGTCAACTCGGAGAGTTGTCGCAAGTGTTCTTGGGTCAGATAGTGTATTGCCTGTCAAGGCGTCCCCTCGGTAGGAGCCCTGAACGGTTCGCCGCTTCGGTAGATGGCGTGGGCCAAAGACAGGCGCCATCTCGCTGCAGCGAGGCATGCCACCTCTGCCGCCGCTACGCACGAAACAGGTCCTGCCCCTTAGATGGCCACAGGACTCCGCGTCCCGGCGCGGGCGATTGACAGAGCAGGAACGCGGTGATTACAATGTGGGCACGTTGGGAGAGGACGATGATACGGACCAAGATCGTGAGGATCGGCAACTCCCGAGGCGTTCGGCTGCCGAAGGCGCTCATCGAGCAAGCGGGCCTGACGGAGGAGATCGAACTGGTGGCCCAGGACGGGGAGATCGTGATCTCTTCCGCCGGACGACCACGCCGGGGGTGGGCGGAGGCCGCCCAGACTGCGGCTGGTCACGGTGAGGACGTGCTGCTCGATCCCTATGCTCCCACGCGGTTCGATGCGGAGGAGTGGGAGTGGTGAAGCAGGCGGAGGTGCGCCGCGGGGACGTCTTCCTGGTTTCTCTGGATCCCACGCTGGGTCGTGAGATCAGGAAGGCACGGCCCTGTGTCATCCTGTCGCCGGATGAGCTGAATGCCCACATGGGAACGTACATCGTCGCCCCTCTGACAACCGGGAGTGACGGGTACCCGTTTCGGATTCCGTGCCGATTTCAGAGCAAGGATGGGCACATCGTCCTCGATCAGATCCGTGCTGTCGACCGGGCACGGCTCGTCAAGAGACTTGGCCGGATCTCCCATCAGACACTTGAGAAGTCGCTGCTCGTCTTGGGAGAGATGTTCGCTCCGTAGAACAGCGCGTCCCAGAGCTAGGTCAAGTGCTGTGTTGCCTGTCAGGTCGCCTCCTCGACAGGGGCCCTGAACGGTTCTCCGCTTCGGTAGACGGCGTCGGCGAGGTGCAGGAGCTTCCCCTTCCGGACCCCACCCGCCAGGGCGCGGCCTGTGGAGTCGAGGCGCCGCCGTTCGACGGCCTGGGGCCACCGGAAGACGCGGCTACAGCTCGGCGAACGGGAG
>DHFO01000039.1 GCA_002402295.1 Caldiserica bacterium UBA4822 | reverse complement strand
GGTTGAACGCGTGCAGATGAGCGTCGAAGAAGGTCTTCTCAGCCATGGTCAATCCTCCGTCTCCAGTTCCACCACAAGGAGGTTGGAGACGTAAGACGATCCACCTGGGTCGAAGGCAAACGCCTGCAGGTAGATGGGGGCTCTTCGCCAGACGCAGTCTCCCGACATGTCGCATTCCAGACCCTCTTCCGTTTCCCATACCGTGAACTCAACTACTGCCGTTCCCGCTCCCGTGAACGATCCGTCCGACAGCGTGGCTGCGAACTCGCTGAGGCCCAAAGGGCTGCCCATGAAGTGAGCACTACCGGTCTGAATATCGCACAGGAGAACCCAGTTGGTACCCGTTGCTCCTCCCCAGTTGATCTCGATCGTCACCGTCTCCTCAGGCTGCAAGCCCAGGCGCAGATCTGTCACACCCCCGAAAGTGATGTTGAGCGGTTGTGGAAGCGGAGGTTGAGTGCAGACTGCCGCGTTGACGTAGAAGAATCCCTCGCTGCTGCCACCGAGGTCTCGTAGGAACTTCTCTGCGGATGTGTCCTTAACATCGATGCCTGTCAGGATCACGGTCGAGCATCGTTCCAAGAAGCGAGCCATTTCGGCCACGGTGGCCCTGCGAGCTGCAATCGGGTCAAACAGGCCCCGCTTGTTCGGGGTTGTCGGTATTCCGTCCGTGTAGAGAAACAAGATGCCGTCGGGTCGAACCGTTTGGGTAAACGGACATGCCGTCGCGACTGCACCACTCAGCCAGGTCAGACGGCTCGTGTCCTTGATCGCGTTGACGGCATTCTCAGCGGACGCTCTGAGGACAACCTGGCCGTTCCTGACCTCAAAAAGGTCACGGAGCGGTACGGCACCAGCGCGCCCTTTGCCTTCAAGGTCGATCAACCTGATCTCGTCGTTGAAGGCATAGACAACCACCTTCGGTTCGGTCGCCCCCTTCCACACGACGCCTGTGCCCGCCACGTCGACTGCGAGATGCAGAGACGCGAGTTTCTGAAGCGTGCCCAGGGCCTCGGCCTTCTCCCACTCAAGGCGGGTCAGCGCGCCGCCTGCGCCCTCGATCGCCACGGGAGGAACCGGCGCCCACTTGATAGAACCGGAGGTGTCGATGGCAATGACGGCGAATCTGCAGGCCGCCAGGCGGCGTTGGTAGTTCGCCAGGCCGCCGGCAACGATGGCCCGCCACCACACGGGCTCCAGCGCCGCGATCTTCTGCGGCTGTTGGCCTAGCGACCAAGTCAGTCCCGCAAGTACGACGAACAGCGTTGCCAGATACACTCGCCTCATGATCCTCACCCCTCCCCACTCCTAGTCGGCCTGCCAGGTCCTGGACCGCGACTTGGGAGAGCCGATCTCCTGAGGCTTCGCTGTGGCCGTCGGCAAGAGATGGAGTTGTTCCTATGCGCGTTCGATCGGCCTCCGCTACCGGGCTTCATGACCCGTAACAGAACCGCCAGTGCTCTTTATACCACGTGCGTGAAGACCTCGGCAAATGCCGCAAGGTCCTCTGCCGAAGGGTGTTCTAGCGAGGGTGCGGCACTCCGTCGCAGTCAGGCGAGCAGCCCAGTCGGCCCGTTGGCATTCAGCAGCTCGATCCCGTACACAGTCCCATCTGGGGCAAGGTCGGTGTTGAGCTCGTCGCTGATGCGGAGGGTCTCCACCTCGGCTCGCTTCTCCCTGAGCCGGGTGTACGCCACGTTCTGCCGCGAGTCGTACGTGATCCTCATCCAGCATCACCCCAGCGCCGAAGGCTCTCACCACTCACAGGTGCCGGGATAAGAACCCAACACAGACATGCACGCAACAGGAGTTGACCCCGCCGATATGCCCTCTGCCTCACAATCGGATCACCTGGGTTGGAGGGCCATGGGTAACCAGGTGGCCTTTTCTCTGTGCACATCGCACACGTAGGTACTCAGCTCGCCACAAGCATGATCCTAAGCAGAGGATCGCAGCTCTTGCCAAGCGGCCGGTTCTCAGCGCCGCGGCGGTCACCCCATCAGGGCTGATGGTGTGGTAGTATTGCGAGTCCTTATCACTACCCGTGACGACTACAACATGATGCTCAAGCTTGTTTCTCATGTCGCGTAGAATCTTGTACATTCCGCAACCGGTCTCGAGAGATTGCGCGAGCCTGAAAAGCGCTGCAACTGGTGGAAGAGCGAGTCTCTGCAGGTGAGGATGCACTGCCGAACGGTGCTCGGGCATCTGCTTCTTCTTGTTCTTCTTGCCAACAGGGTTCCACACTGTTCGGAAGGTAACATGCCGGCCGGGATGGCCGAGGTGGAAGTAACCGTTCAGTGCGTACGCAACTTGGTCGAACACGCAGTAGAACCCACGCAGCCCAGCGATCGTCAACCCAGTGCGGAGATCGTGGCGGACACCCCTACGGGCACGCATGACGGCAACTTGGTCAGGGACCGCAACCTCCGCGACACCTACTCCCTGCGCAAGGCACCATCGCGCAGTTGCGTAGGTGCGATGCAGCACGTTCATAGACTCCAGTACGTCAATGGCTGATGGTGAGCGGCCTTTGCCCGCTAGGACTCCCCCTATCGTTGCTGTGTCGAAGGCGTCGGGCGACGATCGCTCACATCCAGGGCACATATTGAGTCCGAGGCGCTCGGACCAGACCCAGCCCTCAAAGGGAGTCCGCGGGCGAGCATGCGAGGCATCCTCCTCCGGAGCGCTCGCGCCCTCCAACCGCTCTTCGAGGTAGTGGATCATCTGTCGATAGTTCTCAGCGTAGAGTGGAACACCAGCGGCGAGCTCCTCCGCGCTGCGGAAGTCCAACAGCGCCTGATAGAGAAGGTGCTTGTGGGGCTGTATCCAGTCATGGATCTTGACTAACGTGCGACCGCGGCCAGCTACTGCCTCGTGTCTCGTGGGATATGCTGTGATGATCTCTGTGTACTCATCACAGGCTTCGACCCATCGGCCTTGGGCTGCTAAGACCGATGCAAGATTAGTCCTCACCTCGGGATTCGGTTGATACTGCAAGCTTGCGTTCAGGTGACTCACAGCCTCGGCCAGTGCGGGTCGAGTCCCAGGCGAGGCCCCGCGCTGACGCTGGCCAAGTGAGAGGAAGCCAGTCCCGAGATTGTAATGCGCGGCCGCTTGATGCGCGGGCGGGACCGAAACCAGACATCCTCTTATAAGCTCAACACCCTCTTTGATCCAGCGAACCTCGTCTGCATGAGCACCCGCATCGATAAGGATGCCCCCAAGGGTCACGTGCATCTGCCAGCTCGGCTTCATCTGTTGCGCCACTCGCCGGGCCACCCTCACTGCCAACCGCGGCTTGCCTTGGTTCACAAGTTCGTACGCCTCGGCAAACGGGTTTGCCTGGGGCCTCGCAGCACGAGACTGGCCCTTCCGGCGAGCGGACAGCTCGCTCATGGTGTGCTTCCCTCCACGATCTGGATCTCCTCGCTCGTGAGGCCGTAGAGGGCGTAGACGATGTGGTTGATCTGGTGGTCGGTCGCGGTGATCTGGCGCTGGAGCATGGTCTTCTCGTGGGCGGTCACGCGCGGGATGTGGTCGCCACCCCTTGCAGACAGCGCTTCTGGACCAAGGGAGGAGTCGCTCATGCACTGCTCCCATCCGCCGTGATGTGCGAACCGCGCTCTGCTATCTTCCTTGTTGCCAGTCTGAGAAGCAGACCGGTCAAGTATAGGAAGAACTCGGCTTCAGCTTCCCCAAGAGGGGGTCTCCGGCCTCGCGGCGCGCCTGCAACTGCGTCGGAGTGCCGGAACCTACAACCGTACTCCACATAGGAATCGAGAATCCGCCGCAACTCCTTAGGAAGATCAAGCGCCTCCGCTACTCGGTCCTTGAGCGCGGACAGATCCTTGTCGGAGCGAGTAAGAAGCTTCGCCATCGCCTCGACCGCCTCGTACATGCTGCCGACAGCGCTCTTCAGCGTCTCGCTGTCATGGCTCGCCATTCGGTGGAGACGCAACCCATGCATGAACGGTCGCCTCACATCGCCAAAGCTGGCGTCGGCCAACCACTCCAACGACTCATGAACAAGGGCGTCATCCAGCAGACGTGCCCCCTTTCTCCAGAAGTGACCATCCCTCCACTCAACTCCGAGATCAACTTCGGCCCTCTGGAGGAAACCATCAACCCAGTGCGGCAGTTCCTGCTGCTGCTCGGCAGGCACACACCCGTAGAGTGCCTCTATCGCTATCAACGTCTTCTCCCACTCCGAGAGGATGATGCCAACGTCCACTTGCGCTTTGAGCTGCCTGCTTGGTATCCCATGCAAGGGAAGAGCGTACTGTTTCTCCAGGAATGTAGGAGCTATTCCGAGACGGGAGTCCCCAGTCTCGAAGGCGACGCGCTCAATGACTCGCTCCTTCTGGGGCAACGTGAGATGCTCGAACAAGCCCCCCACTCTCGACATGAACCGTCTCCTGGCCTCTTCTTGAGTAACCGGCAGGCCCAAGCGTTCGTGGAAACGTTGCCCGGAGACCGAGTCCTCGCTAACCACTCTTCACCTCCCTGGAAGCACCCTCCACGATGCGGATCTCGTCGTCGGTGAGGCCGTAGAGGGCGTAGACGAGCCGGTCGATCTGGTTGTCGGTGGCGGTGATCTGGCGCTGGAGCGTCGTCTTCTCGTGGGCTGTCGCTTTGATCTGAACTCCAGCATCTCCGTGCCTCACGGCCACCATCACGCTCACAGTGCCTTCCTTGCCAGCGCGTCTAGCGTCTGCCTCATCCGCGCCTTCTCGATCTCGGGATCTTCCTGCTGCAGGTACTCGACCGCGGACAGATCATCGCCCCGCTTTCGGTTCTGTCGGGGTTCGAGTGCTTCAATCAGGATGGCCTCAATGGCAGGCACCAACTCATCTGAGGCAAAGGCCTTCGGCAGCGTGCCCAGCTTCCCGTCCTCGGAGACTGGCAGAAGACCGAACCAGGAGAACCTGTCCCATCTGGTCGACAAGCGGTCTGCACCGTGTTCGTAGAGGCGCCTTCCGAGCGGCCTCTCAACTGCCCGCCCGACGTAGATCACCTCACGCCCGTCATAGAGCAAGTAGATGCCGATCTGGTTGCAGAAGTCAACCGGTTCCGCCCCCATCTGCTGAACGCCGAGGAGCCTCGCTTGCGTCGACCATTGGACAAAGCTCCTCCTCCAGAACATGCCGAACGAGGTCACAATGCCGTATTGCTTCTCCTCTTCATCCTCGCTGTCCGCCTCCCTCTCAGGCTGGAACGGCACCCCGGCCGTGGCCAGACGATCGGGCCTCATCGCGTACTCGCCCTTGCCGGTTCGGATGAACGGGGAGCTGTCTCCCTCCTTCTTGATTGACACTGTCAAGTTGGCACTCACCGTTGCTGCCGGCGTTGCGCCCACGCTCTGCCGCAGCCCTCGGCTGACGATCTGCTCAGCTATTTCCTTGTAGTGCAACGAGGTTCGGGCTTCCTTGAGAACAGACTCAATCGCCTTGCGCCAGGACATATCCTTCCGCACAACGCCTCCTTTCCAGACCGACGCTCCCCGCC
>DHFO01000065.1:8057-15038 GCA_002402295.1 Caldiserica bacterium UBA4822 | reverse complement strand
CCAGATCAGTAATAATCGACCCGGTTGCAATGTTAGAGGCGCAACCGTATGACTGAAACTTCACATCGACGATGCGGTCAGTGCGCTTATCAATCTTCAGGTACACGGTGATTTCGTCACCGCACGCCGGAGAACCCTCCGTTGCGCAGGCGTCTGCGTCTTCAATGACGCCAATGTTGTGTGGATTCTTGAAATGTTCGATGACTTTCTCTGTGTATTTGATTGCCATAGCTGTAGAACCTCCTCAGGACGCCGGCGGCTTAATGGTGCTCTGGGCCCGCAGACGTTCGACAATGGGCACCAGCCGGGACAGCGTCGTATCAATATCCTCCTCTAGGGTATACCGCGATAACGTGAACCGGATTGACCCGTGCGCCTCTTCATGGTTGCGGCCGATGGCCATGAGGATATAGTTGGGTTTAAGGGTAGCTGCCGCACACGCCGAGCCGGTATCAACAACAATTCCTTCCATATCCAGGAACATCATGATTGCCTCTCCCTCGATGAACAGGAAACTGTAACACAGATGGGAAGCGGCCCGTCCGGGTCCTTCAGGTCCGTTCAGGAGGATGTAGGGCACGCGCTCCCGTATGCCATCCGCTAGTCGGTCCCTGAGCTGCCTCATGTGCTCGACATCCGCATCAAAGCCGGCATAAAGAAGCTCCAGCGCCTTGCCAAAGCCGGCGATGCCCATTGTGTTGGGGGTCCCTGGGACCAGAGCAGAGTAGGAATCTGCGCCGTAGGATATTGGGACAATCTTCGTCCCCTTCCGCACATACAACGCCCCGACGCCCTTCGGGCCGTGGATTTTGTTACTTGAGAAACTGACAAGGTCAGCATGCACTGCATCGACGTCAAGGCGCTGTGTCTGCAGTGCGCTCGCGAAATCGACGTGAAGCGGGATCTTCCTGCCAACGCGCCGAGTAGCCTCCGCAACAATACCACCAGCCTCGGCTAGAGGTTCTATCGTCCCGATCATGTGATTCACACCCATCAGGCTCACCATCACAGTGTGCTCGTTCAGGACATCAGCCAGCTGCTCCAGGTTGTACCTGCCTTCACCATCCACCCCGATGTAGTGCGCAGCGTATCCCTGTTTCTCCAGAGCACGGTACACCGCTAACGTAGCCGGATACTCTATCTCGCTCGTAACAATCTCCGGCTTGTCAACCGCCTGCGCGCGAACTGCCCCGAGAAGGGCTATGTTAACGGCTTCGGTACCACTACCCGTAAAGACAACTTCGGTGCTGGATGCTCCAATTGCCGCGGCGAGCCTGGACTGGGCGCCTTCGATCAATTCCGCTGAGCCAGTGCCACACTGTGTAAACGGAGCAGGAACTGCATACTGTTCCGTGGCAACAACGCGCATTGCTTCCCACACTTCCGGCGCCACCATCGTGCCACGAAAGTTGTCAAGATAGATCATTGTCTGCCTCCATTTTCCGCCTGCCAGCAACAGCTGCACAAGCGAATATCCTCATCCAGCGTATCACAATGGAGCCAATGTCAACACGCTAAAAAGAGACGGGTCCGGGCACGGCGCGACTACTGACGGCTCAGTCGGGAAGAAAGGCGTTGTACCTTTCTGCAGTGTTGAAGCTGCGTCCTCGTGAGGACCTGCATGCTCTGAACAACATCCATCTGACAGGCGAACTGGTTCTCCATCAATCGGTAGCCTTCGAGAGCGGCCTGTTCCGCCCCGACGAGGTCTGCGACAGCGCGCACCAGGGCAGCATAGTCCAGAAGCTGCTCCGGCTTTAACCCGGTGAGACTTGCACCCGGCCCTTCATAGACGACGCCAGTATACACTCGATGTAACCGCTGAAGTGCCTGAACCTGTGCCGCGTCACCGGCAGCTAGCGAGCCGAACAGCTTCTTGAGCCTCTGGTCGGGCGTCATGCCGACCAACTGGCGACATCGCTCCCGCGTTTCTTCCTTACGGTCGATAGCACGACCCAACTCTTCCTGCAGGCTCCAGGACGTGCTGCCACCCATCTTGCTTATCCTCTGTCCGATGCGCGATCCGAGCTGCCGGAGCTGCCGCCGCCCGCGCATCCAAGTGGACACGAAGAATATACCGGCCACGGTGGCGCCCTGCCGGATGACATCGTCCGAGAACTGGGCAGCCAGGTCCTCACCACCACCAACCCTTCGCACCACCACAAGCACGACAGACACCCCAGTCAGATCCACTGCCCGGATGAATCCAGATACAGCCGGTACGACAGGACCGCCCCAGTAGGGAGAGACAACAATGAGCCGGTCACCTCTCTCGAATGTGACATTCCCCGTGGTCAGCTCCCCAAGTTCAAAACTACCCACCGCTTTCCGAGCGGACCTTTTCCATCCCTCGGGCTGCCAACTGAACCTGTCTGTCAGGGCATAGAGAGGCGACCCGAGGGAGGACGATGCCCCTTCAGCAACCAGTCGGGACACTCCTGTCACGGAGTAAAACACTGTTACTGTTGCCACGCGTCCACCCCTATAGCAAATCGGCCCACCGCCATTGTACCCGGTGGGCCGATGAATGCAACGACTTGGCGTGATTTAGAGCTGAACGCCGGTCTCCTCCAACTTGACCAGCCGTGTCCACTCGTCATCGATCATCTGTTGCATTTCAGCAATGAGATGCTGGTTTTCCGTCTTGAACAGGTGCTTGAAGCGACTCTGCCCCTTGAGGAAGTCCTCCACCGGCCTCCGTTTGGCCGGTTTCACGTTGATGTGGACGACCCCGTTTTCGACTTCGTACAGGGGCCAGAAGTTCGTTTCGACAGCGAGTTTGGAATACTGCATGGTCAGGGCGGGATCATACGCCCAGTTGGTGGTGCACGGTTGCAGCACAGCAAGAACAGCTGGCCCGTCCGCCTTGAATCCCTTCTCAGCTTTCTTGTAGAGGTCCAGCGTATTGTGCACTGCCGCCTGCCCTACATATGGAATGCGATGTGCAGCAGCAATCTCTACGAGATTCTTCCGCCACTGCGCCTTGCCGAAACTGGCGGTTCCGGCCGGTACTGTCGTCGTGCTGGCGCCAAATGGAGTAGCTCCACTGCGCTGGTTTCCGGTATTCATGTAGCCCTCGTTGTCATACGCCAGATACATGAACTTGTGGCGCCGCTCAAGTGCTCCCGACAGTGCCTGGAATCCGATGTCGTAGGTACCACCATCCCCTCCCACGGCAAGAATGTTGATGTCTTCTTCTACTCTTCCACGACGTTTCAGGGCTTTATACGCTGATTCTACGCCCGCCGCAACTGCAGCGGCGTTTTCAAACGTCAGATGCATCCAAGGAGTATTCCATGCAGTAAATGGGTAGACCGCACTGGTCACCTCGAGACACCCGGTCGCATTCAGTACAATGACCGGTTTGTCCGACGCAGCCAATACTGTCTTCACTACCGCTGGGATCCCGCAGCCGGCACACATCCGATGCCCTGACACAAGACGAGCATCAACCCCATCCGTTTTCAGTGCAATGTCTTGAAGTGTAGGCATCTCAACTACTCCCTCAACCCGACGTAGCGCTGATGCTCGGGATCCACCGTACCGCCCAGCAGCTCGTCAAATACCGACTCCAGCTCTGTCGACATGATGTCTCTCCCGCCAAGCCCGTAGATGTAACTCTGAGTTGCGGGTCGCTGATCCACATCGTAGAGTACGTTCCGGATCTCAGAATAGACTGGCGCATACGCGCCGAAGTCCATGGACCGGTCAAGAACACCTACCACCGGCACCTTCCTCAGCGCTTCACGAACTGCGGCATATGGGAATGGACGGAACAGGATAGGCTTCAGCACACCCACTTTCTTGCCCTTCGCACGCATAGCGTCAACCGCTACCTTGGCTGTACCGGCAGCGGAATTGAGAACCACAATGACAGCTTCCGCATCCTCTGTCTTGTACGTTTCGAAGAACGGATACGCGTGCCCAGTGATTGCCGTCAACTCTCTACCGGCCTCAGTATAGACCTCGAACACATGCGACATTGCTTCTTCCTGCGCTCTCTTCACCTCAAGGAGATAGTCCGGGAGAACCATGGCGCCTATCGTCTCAACGTGGTTAAGGTCGAGGAGGGCACGCTCCATCGAACGAACTCCAACATATCTGCGTATTGCATCGTCCTCGAAGATCTCCACCGGCTCAACAGCATGGCTCGTGATGAACCCATCCTGATTCACCATTGCCGGCAGTTGAATCCTTGGATCCTCTGCGACACGCACTGCAAGCGGCAGGTTCTCGTAGACTTCCTGAGCGTTCTCACTGAAGATCTGGATCCATCCCAGTGTGGTGACGCCCATGACATCCGAGTGGTCACAATGAATGTTCAGCGGGGCAGACAGCGTCCGGTTCACCAGTGACATCACCACAGGCAGACGGAGACCCGGCGTGGCTGCTACAATTTCCCACATGAGGGCAAGCCCCTGGGAAGACGTCGCAGACATGGCTCTTGCGCCCGCCGCTTCTGCGCCGACCGTTGCAGACATTGCTGAGTGCTCCGATTCTACGGGCACCATTTCTGTATCCACCACTCCGTTCGCGACGAACTTGGCGAACTGCTCAACAATGGGTGTCTGGGGCGTAATTGGATAAGCCACCACGACGTCCGGGTTGATCTGCCTCATTGCCTCTGCAGCTGCTTCAGCACCTGTAATTGCTTTCATGACTCCCATGTCTCTGTCTCCCTCCTCACAGCTTGCAGGACGCTTGCTCAGCCTCTTCCTCACGAATCATGGTAAGGCACTTGCTGGGGCACTCGGTGGCGCAGATACCGCAGCCCTTGCAGTAGTCAAAGTTGGTTTCCTTGCGAACTGCACCCTTATACACGCGGCCGCCCTTGCCCACAGCACCTTGCTCCGATTTCTCGATTGGAATTGCCATATCCGGGCAGTAGTTGACGCATATCATGCAGTGGATGCACTGAGAGGCGTCCCAGACAGGACGGAACACGCGCCAGCCACCGGTCTTGTAACCCACCGATGTAGCAGGAGGAAGGACAACACCAACTTCAAGTTCGTGCCAACTCTTCTTGCTGCTCATTCGAAAACCTCCTGATAACCTCTCCGAAGCATCTCTATGTTCTTCTGAACCTTTTCTTCGCCGATCTTCGGCAGGAAGTGCTCACGGATGACGATCTCGAGTGACTCCATGCTCACGATGCTCGTCAGTTTCAGCAGAGCCCCCAGCATGGGGACGTTGGGAGTGTCCATGCCCAGCAACTCCATCGAGATCCCTGTAGCATCCACTCCGTAGAGCGGGCCGTTAAAGTTGGCTAGCTTCTTGATCTCCGGTGAGCAGACTTTCGTGTTCACGATGAGGATTCCTGACTCGCGCAGCCCTGCGGCAACATCTATTGACCGCATAATGCCAAAGTCCAGCACCATGACTACGTCTGGGTTCACGATCGGTTCGTGGCTCTTGAGTATGGTGTCAGTAATCTTCGTGTACGACACCGTCGGTGCGCCCCGGCGCTCAGACCCATATTCAGGGAATGACTGGATGTACTTGCCCTCACGAAACGCTGCTTCGGCCAGCAGCTGTGATCCAGACTTTGCCCCCTGTCCTGCTCTACCGTGCATCCTGACTTCGTAGACTCCGTTCACTTTTTCCTCCCCTCATAGTACTCGGTGCGGGACTATGAGACAACCCCCACACTCTGTTCCGAACCTGCCCTCCCGTAAACCGGCCAGTACAGCGTTTTCCTCACCGTGCCAATTCCCGGGCTTGATCTCAAACAAGATCAGTATAGGCACACAGGTATGCAAAGAACAATCGAGACCGGCAGTCTCCGTCACAGTCACCCGGCTCTCGGGAGAGCTGTGATCCCGTCCACGACTTGACCCCAGTCAGTCAGCGCCGAACTCAGGAGCGTATGCTCGGCTTCAAGCCACTCCACGAACGAACCCTCTCCACTCCCTGCAAAGGGATCGAGAGTACACAAGACAACGCCATTCGCAAGGTGCTGTATTGCAGCAGATTCCCCCCGTCTGACATCAACGACCACGACGCGCGTTCCCTGGGTGGCCCCCCATTGCGCGATCATACCGCCAGACGCCTCGGTGGTCAGGTCAAGGTCCTTCAGTTCTGGTCGGATAATCAGGGACAGCCCGTAATCATGCGCTGCACCGCTCCAGACATCATCTGCCGCAAGAAACGCACGTGAGCGAGCTTTCCATACGAGTTGTTTCAGCCTGCTGTCTGCCTTGCTGCACTCGTCCACAAGGGCAGTGTAGCCTGAATCGAAGGTTCCTTTCAACTCTGGGTACGTCGCACTGAGTGTATCACGCATGTGGCGCGCCATCGCGGCAGCATCCCGGAACGACAACCACGAGCCATTCGCCGGCTTGTCCTCAAGCACAGTTGAGAGATCAACCAGCAGTGCATTACCACATGGCAAACCGGCGCACCACACATCGGCAGGCATGCCCGCCTCAAATGTAACAGCTCCTCTGAGGACCAGCTCCCTGGCATTTGACAGAGGCGCGCCATTACTCCCAGACAGCACCTGGACTTCCAGAGAGTTTCCGGCGATGGCCTGCGCCATCAGAGCCACAGGCCGGATACTGCATGAAATGATGTCCGGTCTCGACACTTCGGGACCATTGCACCCAGACATAGCCACAAGAACAACGACGCTGATTACCGCAAGCACCCCTCTCAGCTTGTGCACCCTTCCCCCTTTGGCTCCTCGGGCAGACGGCCTGCCAGTTGACTACGAGCCTTCCCTGGGAGGCGGCATCTTCCAGAGCAGCTTGATAGGAAGATAGAACACCGCCAGCACCCCAAAGATCAACAGGTAGCTCGTCAGGCTAATGCGTAGACTTTCTGCGACCAGGGTGTCCATCATATCCACCTAGCGGACAAGGGCAAAGATCAGACCGCCGGCAATAATAGACCCAATCTGACCAGCAACGTTCGCACCAACTGCGTGTATAATGATGAAGTCACTGCCATCCTCCTGCTGAGCCATTCGTTGAATGACACGGG
>DHFO01000065.1:0-8015 GCA_002402295.1 Caldiserica bacterium UBA4822 | reverse complement strand
AAAGCTAGCAGACCCATACCGAGAATAAGTAGTGTCGTTAGGTTCAGGAAGCTCTCGCCCTGCATTGTCGAGCCAATAGTGATTCCAAGAACCATGATCACCAGGCTCGTCAGTCCGTTCTGCGCCATAGCTGACAGCCTCTCAGTGACACCTGATTCTCGAAGGAGATTGCCGTACATCAGACTGCCGACAAGTGCCACCGACATGGGAGCCAGAACTCCCGCAATCAGCGTAACTGCTATAGGGAATATGACTTTGACTGCTCGCGAAACGTCATGTTCAGGATTCCTCATGCGAATCATGCGCTCGTCACGGGTTGTCAACCAGCGGACAACCGGCGGTTGAATGATAGGTACAAGTGCCATATAGGAGTATGCAGCTACTGTAATAGGACCAGGCAACCCCGGCGCAAACCTGGCCGCAACATAGATCGAGGTCGGTCCGTCAGCGGCGCCACTCATACCTATGGCAGCCGCCTTGCGAAGCCCCGTGATACCCTCCACGCCTGGCACCCGACCTACAACAAGGGCGACCATCATAGTAAGGAAGATACCTAGTTGGGCCGCTGCTCCAAAGAACAGCATCTCAGGATCCTGCAGCAGCGGTCCGAAGTCAATCATGGCGCCAACGCCGACGAAGATCAGAATGGGAAACAGCTCGTTAGCAATGCCTGCCTTGAACAGAATGTCCAGGAACCCCCCGCCCGCGGCGGACGATCGGGGGATGTTGGCCAGCAAACACCCGAATCCCATGGGCAGCAGCAGATTTGGTTCGTACTTCTTTCGCACTGCCAGCCAGATGAGTGTCAGGCCGACGACAAACATGACCCATACAGGCCAATCCGCCATTCCCTGAACACCAGCCAACAGGTCTCTCACCCGTCACCCCACTCCGCCTGCTGAACTCACTGGGAGCTCACAGGGCTGTCCGTGCTCTTCTACCGCGGTACCGATGGGTGTTGCCTCCGATCCTGAACACGAGCGTCCCTACTTTCCCATCAGGCCAGCTTGAGTAAAACGTCTCCCGTTTTAACAGTCTGGTTGGCCTCAACCAGGACCTCCTCGACCGTGCAGTCTCGAGGAGCCACGATCTCATTCTCCATCTTCATCGCTTCGATGACAACCAGCGTGTCACCTTTCTTGTACGGACGCCCCGGGGTCGCGACAACCTTCAGCACTTTGCCTGGAAGAGGGGATTTGACTGCCCCCGTTCCAGCCGGCCCGGGTCCTGGAGCAGGTGCCGGCGATATCGGCTTCGGCACGGCAACAGGTGTCGGCGTGGGCGCGGGCGCACGAGGCGCTGTGACCGGCTGTGGAGTCACAGAAGGTGTCGATACCGTGGGTACTTCACCCACAACCTCTTCTACCTCCACATCGAAGACCTTGTCATTTACGCGAATTCTGAATTTCTTCATTAATCCTCCTTCAGTTAGCGCCAGCGGGGCCGCACTGACTGCTCGTACGTCACCCTTCTCCATGCAGAACTCGTCCGTGGAACGGGCGGTCCCGACGCACCAAATCGTGTTCCAGCCGCGGCCACGGCCCCCACCAGAGCAGCAAGCGCCTCATCTGTCGGGACAACGCTCAACCCACCAGAGCCGCTCTGACTACCGCCCTGCTGCTGAACTGCGAGAGCGGCAGCAACAACTGCGGCCAGCTCTTCTTCAGTTACCCGTTGTCCGTGAGCATCTATACGCATCATCTGCAACTCCTACAGCGGAATGTTGCCATGCTTGCGCAATGGCCTGTCCTCCCGCTTGTTCCGAGCCGCCCCAAACGACCTGATCACGCGACTCCGCAGTTCACTCGGCTCCAGGATATCGTCAACCAGGCCGCGCTCTCCCGCAACGTATGGGTTGTACAACTTCTCCTTATAGTCAGCTATCAGCTGCCGGCGTGTTGCCTCAGGGTCTGATGCGTCACGAATCTCTTTAGCAAAGATAATCTGTGCCGCCCCGTCTGCTCCCATCACCGCAATTTCGGCGGAAGGCAAAGCGAAAACAAAATCTGCTCCGAGGTCCCGGCATGACATCGCAATGTAGGCTCCGCCATATGCCTTTCTCAGGATGACGGTGACTTTGGGAACAGTACACTCGGAGAATGCATAAAGAAGCTTGGCACCGTGTCGGATAATGCCCCCGTGTTCCTGGTCGACCCCCGGAAGGTAACCTCCAACGTCAACAAGTGTGAGGAGCGGAATGTTGAAAGCGTCGCAAAAGCGCACAAATCGTGCAGCCTTGTCCGAGCTGTCAATGTCCAGGACGCCAGCAAGAAACCTTGACTGGTTCGCGACAACACCAATAACCTGCCCGCCCATGCGCGTGAATCCCACGCAAATGGACTTGGCGAATCCCTCCGCTATCTCGAAGAATCGGCCATTGTCGGCCAGACTCTGGATAACACTCCTGACATCATACGGCTTGTTGGCCTCCACGGGAATGATTTCCCCAATTTCCGGCGTAGTGCGGTCCACACTGTCATTATTCTCTTGTTCGGGAGCATCCTCGCTGTTATTGGAAGGAAGATACGACAAGAGCTCCCGGATCAGAGAGATAGCTTCCTCGTCATTTGCCGCAGCAAGGTGCACGTTGCCACTCTTCTCGGCATGGACGCCCAGCCCCCCCAGCTCGTCGTCGCTTACCTGTTCGCCTGTTACGCTCTCAATAACTTTCGGCCCAGTTATGAACATCCTGGCCTGCTCTGTCATGACAACAAAGTCCATGATACCAGGCGAGTAGACAGCCCCGCCCGCACAGGGACCGGCAATCATCGATATTTGAGGAATGACGCCAGAACTGATCGTGTTCCGGTAGAAGATGCTTGCGTATCCTTTCAGGGAGTCAATCCCTTCCTGAATCCGTGCACCTCCCGAGTCACTGATACTCACAATGGGGGCACCGTACTTCAATGCCAGATCCTGCACCCGCGCAATCTTCGCCGCGTGCATTTCCCCCAATGATCCTCCTGCCACAGTGAAATCCTGGGAGTAGACAAACACCAAACGGCCGTCTACATATCCGTGACCCGTGACTACCCCATCGCCCGGAAGTTCCTGCCTATCCAAGCCAAACCCCGTGTTCCTGTGGCTGACGAAGACGTTTTCCTCCTGGAAGGTTCCAGAATCCAGGAGGAGGTCAATGCGCTCGCGAGCCGTCAGTTTGCCAGCCTCATGCTGCTTCCTGACCCGGTCCGCCCCTCCTCCCGCGAGGATTTGATTCCTCTTCTGACGAAGTATCGAGTACCGCTCACCGTCACTCATGCTGCCTCCTCACCGTGCAGAACGTGCGAACCCGCCCGCACTCTTAGCAAGTATAGGGACTTCGCGGTCACACTCAACTGACCTGGTAGGCAGATGTTCGCGCCAGCACTCGGCATCGGTTGAATGTTCCCCCTCAGCGCGCTCCTCTGAACTCGAAGTAGTGCAGGTGCTGATCGATTTCCTCTTTCATGCGAATTGCGTTCACAGGGCACACCTGCATGCACTGGCCACAGCCAGGACAACGCTCCGTGTCCACGGACGGCTGGCGTTTGACGCTGTCCCAGACGATAGCCCGGTGACCACCGTCCCTGCATGCACGAAAGCAGCCCCCGCACCCCACACACTTGTCCAGGTCAATATCAGAGTAGGTCACGGGAGCACTCAGGTCCTCCTGCGCCTTGATGTGCGACAAGGCTTTGCCGACGATATCGCGCGGTGATCTGAACCCCATGCGTTCAAGATAGTCAGCCATGCCAGACGTAAGGTCGCGAATGACGCCAAACCCGTAGTGCATTGGCATCGTGCAGAACTGCACGTTGGAAGCTCCGACCGCCATGAGCTCGACAGCATCACTCCACGAATATGCTCCTCCGTTCCCACTGATCGTGATCTCGACATTGCGCGCGATTTCCGCAATAGTGCGAAGGGTCAAGGGTTTGATGGCCATACCGGTCATGCCGGAGTATGCGCCATCCCCCCACACAGACGGACGGGGTTCCATTGTCTCCACATCAACACCAATCAGGGCGGGAACAGAGTTGCTGGCGGTGACGCCATCCACACCTGTGCGCTGAAGGGCCCGGGCAACCTCGACGATGTCTGTAACCTGTGGCGTAATCTTGATCAATACCGGTGTATCGTCTGCAGCTTCCTTGACCCATCGTGCGACTTTTTCAGTAGCTTCGACGCTTTGTGCCAGCATCTTTCCTGGAGCCTCGCCCATGCTTCCCTGAGGGCAGCTGAAGCTGCACTCAATCAAGTCTATGCCTGCCTTCCGGAGCTGCCACACGAGCGACTGCCAGTCTTCCTTCCTGGACCCCATGATGGATGCTGCAATCATCTTGCTTGGAAACAGGTGTTTGAGGGTGGAGACACGCGCGCAGATCTCTCCTATGTGGTACCTCGAGATGAGGTCAATGTTGCCGAGACCCCACACCTTGTGGGCAGCTGTGCCGAATGAGGACATCATCGGATACTTCAGATTGACAGGATTCTCCTCAACAGAGGTGGTCTTGAGCACCACTCCGGCCCACCCCGCCTTCAGGCCGTCAACCGCCATATCCAGTTCGTCCGTTGGCGGTCCAGCCGAGAGAATGAAGGGGTTCTCGAGATGAATACCAAGGAAGTCATATGAAAGGTCGTGTTCCCTGTACATTACTTGCCTCCCGCCATATACGCCACAATGGCATCAGCGGCTTTCTTGCCATCACGCACGGCCTCCACCACCGTCCGTGCGCCAGACACGACATCCCCTCCCGCGAAGACGCCGGGCATACTGGTCTGCATGTTCTCTCCCACTTTTATCAACCCGCTGCTGCTTCTGCCGATTCCATGGAACACATCGTCATCTGGCCGTTGACCAACAGCAATCACCACCGTGTCAAGAGGAATGACGTAACTGGACGCGGGCAGCGGTTCAAAGCGGCACCTCCCCGACTCATCCTCCTCGCAGAGGCGCGCCTGGGTAACCTGCAGTCCGTTCACATGAGTTTCGCCAAGGATACAGTCTGGAATCGCCAGAAACTGGTACGTGACCCCGAGCCTGGTGGCTTCGTCGATTTCCTCTCTGAACGCTTTCAATTCTTTGATACTTCGACGGTACACGACGGTGACGTCCCGGGTGGGGTCTTCCTGCCGAAGGACGGACGCGACTTCAATGGCAACATTGCCGCCGCCGACAACCCCAACGCGCCGGCCTGTACCACTTGCCATACCTGCCTTGACCGTTCGGAGCAACTCGCGCGCATGGAAAACTCCGACGAGCTCCACTCCATCGATGGGCAGATCGCTCTCGGCAGGAAGTCCCGTAGCGATGAAAACAGCCGCGTATTCGCGCATGAGGGATCCGACATCGGTGACGCGTTCTATATGCACTTCGTCAATGAACTTCGATGCGAGCAGGTGCATCTCACGTTCCTGTACCTCTCGTGGACACCGGTTCCATGACACTTCCTGCGCCGGAACGCCTCCCAACCTGCGGGCGTCAAACACCTCACAGCGGATACCCTTCAGCCTGAGCTCGCGCGCACAGGCAAGACCGGCAGGCCCTGCTCCAACAACGGCGACGCGGTCTCGACTCTCCGCCGGTATGTCTAGACGCTCCGCAGCGTCGGTACTATCAGTCACAAAGCGGTGCAGCTCTCGAATGCGGACAGGCTTATCAACCTTCGCTCTTGTGCAGACAGACTGGCAGAACTCCTCCTCCGGACAGATGCGGCCGCAGATTTCGATGAGCGGGTGCGCTTCCTGCACAAGGACGCGGGCTCCATGCATGTTTCCACTCCGAATGGACTGGATGAACTCCGGAATAGGCACATGGGCTGGGCACTTCGCCTCGCAAGGGGCATCATAACAGTACAGGCAGCGCTCCGCCTCGATCGCAGCCTGCTGCCGGTTCAGAGTACTCTCGAATTCTCCCATGATTCCTCCCAAGATGAGCTTCTCAGTGCCAACGAATGTCGGGCCCTGTCCGAAGGCAGGCACCACTCTGACCGATGAATGGATGCCGCCGGACAATGTTATAGACCAACTGGACCTTTTTCCAAAGTGAGGACAGAAGTCCTGTGGTACGATGAGTTCGCCAGCCGCAAGGTCACGACCGAATTCCGTACCGACATGGAAACCGCCGGCTCCTGCGGGCCGGCGGTTGCAGACGACACACGCCAGACGTTACTTCGATGCCTCAGATTTCGCAGCTTTCGCGGTGGGCACGGGAGGAACACCCTGGAACAACTCCTTGATGGATCCCAGGCTTCCCATGAGCGCACTGCTCTCATATGGAAGGAAGACTTTGTTCGAGGGGTTGGCGCTGATTGCTTCAAGCGTTTCCATGTATTTCAGTGCCAGCACATCGTTCGAGGCACCGCCTTCGTGAATACCGTTGAAATACGCGATGGTTGCTTCCTTGCGGGCGTTGGCAACTGTAATAAGTGCCTGCGCTTCGCCTTCTGCAATCAGTATCTTCTGTTGCCGATCACCTTCTGCACGAAGAATAGCTCCCTGCTTCTCACCCTCTGCCTTGTTGATCTCAGCTTCCTTGAAGCCCTCAGCTTCAAGAATGACGGCACGCTTGCTGCGCTCGGCCTTCATCTGCCTCGTCATGGCTTCGAGAATTTCGGCCGGCGGATTGACAGCCTTGATTTCAGCACGAGTGACCTTGACACCCCATGGATCGGTTGCCACGTCAACAATCTGCGTAAGCTCGTTGTTGACGTTCTCACGCGATACCAGCAGTTCATCGAGGTTCAGGCTGCCGGCAATGTTGCGGATGGACGTCATCGTAAGCTTAAGAATAGCTTCGTTCAGGTTTCGGACTTCGTAGACAGATTTCACGGGGTCTGTAATGTAGTAGTACAGGACAATGTCAATGCTTGTAGGAACGTTGTCCTTGGTGATGACAGGCTGGGGCGGGTAGTCCCATGCCTGCTCACGCAGGTCAACGGTAGCTCGCACACTGTCGATGATAGGAATCAGGAAGTGAAGGCCTGGCTTGAGTTCGCGGCTAAACTTGCCAAGGCGCTCGACAATAACAGCCGTACTCTGACGAACAATGACGATGTACCGCAGTGCAAAGACGACGACAACAACAATCGCGACGAGCCACCAGAAAATCGCCCACGGAAATGTGCTTGGCATGTATTCCTCCTACTCCTTTCGGACCGTCAGGGTCACGCCTTCTATCGACAGGACGACCACTCGTTCGCCGACTGCAGCGGTCGCGGCCTCGTCGTCCAGAACTGCTCTCCAGGTAGTGCCTTTGAGGGCTACGCGGCCTGCTTCTCCGGCCGGAATAGCCATCACTACGGCTGCTGTCTTGCCAATAATGTCGTCCACGTTCGTTCTCATGCCAGGACCACCTCTCAGCAGGCGCAGATTGACAGCCCGCCCGACGAACGCTATGAGTGCAAACGATGCCAGGAAGAACACGACGAACTGCACCGAGGTATTGAACCCGGCCCAATCAAACAGCAGCGCAACTAGAGCCCCTCCGGAAAACCAGACGAGCAGGTAGTAGGGCAGGAAAGCATCAACCAATGCACAGGTCACTGCAATTGCTATCCAGAAACTGACCACGGGCGCCTCCTCTCCGCGCCGTACTGTCACCCGGTCACAACCAAGGTACTATACTACAATGCACGACCACTTCAAGAGAGCATCGCACGGGTTCCAGACCAGTATGGCACTACTGCTCCACCTTCTTCAACTGCGCGTATTGAGCAGCCAGCTTCTTGACACCGGTCTTCTTGAAATCCACGACGATGTACTGCTCTGTTCCGTCATAGTAGACCTCAAGTACCTTGCCCTGTCCAAAGATATTGTGCATGACCACGTCCCCGTCGACCAGCGGCGAAAAACCCACGTGCGTTGTTTCGGAAACCCGTTCCTGGGGCAAGTCCATCTCCCGAAGAAACCGGGAAGGCTCCTGGAACCCCGAGCCGTAGTAGGTTGACCGCTGCGTGCAATAGCTGATATTAAGCTCCTTTTTTGCCCGCGTACAAGCGACGTAGAACAGACGGCGCTCTTCCTCGATGTCAGCA
>DHFO01000045.1 GCA_002402295.1 Caldiserica bacterium UBA4822 | reverse complement strand
CCGAGTCTCCTCACCCACCCCAGAAACTGTTGGCGGCTGGAAAGCTGATGGCAGGCTGTCATGCGCGCTTATAGCTCAGGCGGATAGAGCGATGGATTCCTAATCCGTAGGCCGCAGGTTCGAGTCCTGCTAAGCGCACCAGTACGTTGAACAATTGAGCGCCCATAGCTCAATTGGATAGAGCTGCGGACTTCGGATCCGCGGGTTGCAGGTTCGACTCCTGCTGGGCGCGCCAGAGCGCCGCGCGCCCTGACTGGATGAACGGCGTGCGGTTGACAGCTCTCTGAAAACTTGTACAATTGTAGTGTTCAAGTTGTGGGTCGTTAGCTCAATTGGTAGAGCATCTGACTCTTAATCAGGCGGTTACAGGNNTCAAGTCCTGCACGACCCACCACCACTTGCCCGAAGATTCAGTTCCCTGCGATGTGTGTCAGCAAGTATTCAGCGAGGGTGGCGGAACTGGCAGACGCGCTGGACCTAGGATCCAGTGGGTAATTCCATGCGGGTTCAACTCCCGCCCTTCGCACCAATATGGAGGAGATTGTGGAATATACCGCGGCAACAAAGATTGGCAATACAACCGTCATCTCTGCGACGTTCGCTCCTGAGGAGACTATAGCTCTTCGCCAGCAGGCCTTGGAGGCAAAGGCCTGCAGTCTGCGCGTTCCTGGATTTCGCCCCGGCAAGGCTCCCCTTGGCATGGTTGCCGCGTACGTGAGCAATCAGGATCTCAAAGACGAGGTCATTCAGAAAGCTGCTTCCCAGGCGTACCTGGCTTTTCTCAAAGAGCAGAGTAACGCGGACGCCCTCATTTTCGAGCCAGAGATTGTCGATTCCACCGTCGGCGAAGAACTGAACGACGAGCTGAAACTCCAGGTCCGGGTATTTGAGCTTCCCACGACAGACCGTGCATTCTGGAAGAGTATCGAGGTTGAGGATGAACCCGTTGATGTGACGAAGTCGGTCGAGCGTCGCATCAGTGCGCTGGTCGAGGCATTAACGGAAACGTCTCCGAAGAATGGGCCTGCCGCGACAGGAGACACCACCAGTGTTACCATCAAGACGGACAAAGCAACGAACCCCTATCACACTGAGTTGACGGTAGGTGAGGGCGAGGTCGGTAAAGCCTACGAGCCGTATCTTTCGGGAATGATGCCGGGCGAAACGAAGCACTTCAGCGTTCAACTCTCAGGGAGCCCAATGGAAGGTGACATCACTCTCGAGAGCGTGGCCGAGAAGCACATTCCACCGGTGGACGACGATTTTGCGCGCAGCGTAGGCGCCTTTGAGACTCTGGAGGAACTCCGGAAAAGGCTTGAAGACGATGAACGCCTCAAGGCTGAGGAAGCTCGCAAGGACGCACTGTTCACTCGCGCCGTCGACACGGCCGCAGAGAAGCTTGCTATCGGCTTTCCTGGTTACGTTCGTCGCGACGCGACGGAACAGCGTCTAGGCGAAATCAAGGAGAGTCTGGCGCGGAATGGTCTTTCTCTGAACGAGTATCTGAAGTACAATAATATCGCGCTGGAGCAGTTGATGAAGGACGTGGAGGCCGATGCCGTCAAGGCTCTACAGAGGGACCTTCTCATGGAGGCAACTGAGCGGGCCTGCCAGATTGCAGCCGACGCCGCGGCTATTGATGAGTATATCGGCGAACACGCTGAGGAATTGACCAAGGCCGGTATCGACGCTTCTACGGAGGCGGGTCGGAAGACCGCCGGGAACGTGATCGTGTGGGAGAAGACACGTGACCTGATCGTCGACAGCGTAGCCGTGAAAGTGCCGACGAAGAGTACACAGGAGGAATCATGAGTGTTATTCCATATGTTGTTGAACAGACAGTACATGGGGAACGGGGGTATGATATCTACTCTCGGCTTCTGAAGGATAGGATTGTGTTCCTTGGCGGCGAGATCGACACCCAGGTGTCTAACCTCGTTGTTGCTGAAATGCTCTACCTTACTGCAGAGAACTCGAGCAAGGACATCTATCTGTACATTAATAGCGTCGGGGGTGAGGTCACGCCTGGCATGGCCATCTACGACACTATGCAGTACATCAATGCACCGGTGTCGACGATCTGCCTCGGACAAGCGGCTAGTCTTGCCGCTGTTCTTCTCGCTGCAGGCCGCAAGGGCAAGCGTTTTGCGCTGCCCAATTCGCGTATCATGATTCACCAGCCCTGGGGTGGCGCTCAGGGTCAGGCGACAGACATCGAGATACAGGCCAAGGAAATCCTGCGGATCAAAGAGTCGGTGAACCATATCCTGGCATCTCATACCGGGAAACCGTTTGACGTTGTCCGACGGGACACTGAGCGCGACTTCTTCATGTCTGCGACCGAAGCCATGGACTATGGCATTGTGGATCAGGTCATTGCGAAGATTGGCGTCACCGGTGAAGCCGAGGCGCCTGACAGGAATGGCCAACCGCGACAGTGAGGAGGTGTCCTGTTCATTCTGTGGCAAGAAGTCGAGCGAAGTAGAACTCCTTGCCAAAGGGCTGGACGGGTCATACATCTGCGATGAGTGCATCGAGAGAGGCAGGGAGCTCGTGCGTGAATCGAAGGGCAACGTGCCATGGGCTGGATTTCGCCCACGGAGCCCCAAGGAAATCTACGCAGAGCTCGACGCCTACGTCATTGGGCAGAACGAGGTCAAGAAGGCACTTTCAGTTGGAGCATACAATCATTACAAGCGCCTTTCTGCTCGAAGTCGGTCACCTAAGGTCGAGATAGAGAAGTCGAACATCCTTCTCGCAGGCCCGACAGGCGTTGGTAAGACGCACCTTGCGAGGACGCTTGCTCACATTCTGGACGTGCCGTTCACTATCGCCGATGCTACGACGCTTACGGAGGCAGGCTATGTTGGAGAAGACGTCGAGAACATACTTCTCGGCCTGCTGCAGGCAACTGACTTCGATGTGGCGCGCGCAGAATGCGGTATCGTGTACCTCGACGAGATCGATAAGATCGGACGCAAGTCCGAGAATCCATCCATAACCCGGGACGTAAGTGGGGAAGGAGTCCAACAGGCTCTTCTGAAGATCGTGGAGGGTACTGTTGCGAGTGTTCCCCCTCAGGGCGGGCGCAAGCACCCTCTCCAGGAAACTATCAAGTTCAACACGTGGGACGTCCTGTTCATCGCGGGAGGTACGTTTGAAGGGCTTGATGGAATTCGCACGCAGCGAACGGCTCCGCGCGAGGTGGGGTTCGTGCGGAACGATCGCCAGATTGATGATAGGAAATTGTTGAGCAGCGACTTTGTCAAGTTCGGCATGTTGCCGGAACTGGTTGGAAGGTTCCCGCTGAGACTCGAGCTCAATGAGTTGTCAACGCAGGATCTCAAGCGGGTGCTAGTCGAACCGAAGAACTCGATTGTCCAGCAGTACCAGGAACTGTTCTCCATGGATGGCATTCGGTTGGAGTTCACCGACGATGCTATCGAGAGCATCGCCGAGAAGGCCAGAAACATGGGCATGGGCGCACGCGGGTTGAG
>DHFO01000053.1:9116-9332 GCA_002402295.1 Caldiserica bacterium UBA4822 | reverse complement strand
GATCGTGTACAGACCGGCCGCAGCTGCCAGTGTTGCCGTCTTGAGCGTGTACTCAAACCAGACAGTCGGTTCGGTGTACGTAAAGGCAATGGAGCGGCAGCCGGCCTGCAGTGCAGTGCTGACCGTCTGTTCAGGCGTGACTGATCGGCCGGGAATTTGTCCGCTCCCCTGGTCGTCATACTGGGCAATACCTGCGTTCTGGCAGTGCAGGCAGCG
>DHFO01000053.1:0-9103 GCA_002402295.1 Caldiserica bacterium UBA4822 | reverse complement strand
AGAGCGGTTTTTTTTCAATCGGGTCAACCTGTTCGGCCACAAGCAGACCTGCTGCCAGAGAATACAGCGTCCCGCCACGGTTTTCCCGTACCCGGCAGATGCCGCGCCTCCCTTCAGGGATGGTGCAGCGGTGACGACAGAGGCTGCAGCGGACCGCCTGCTGGGGCAACCGTTCAAAACAAAGCGCTTCCTGGGGCATGACAGCCACCTCTTTCTTGCAAGTTTGCACAAGGCTGGTATATCTATACCTGATAGCACGGTGTCTATTCAACCGGTTGATTCCCGGAACCTGATGGAGTTTGACATGCACAGACAAAGCAGTACGCAGAGAGCACTGTTTTTTCTCGCTCATATCACGAAACATCGTGTTTTTTTGAGTCAAACGTACCCCCCCTCCCAACCTCTCCCCGCTGGGTGGAGGAGCAACAGCCTGTCTCCCTCCCCAGGATGGGGAGGGCCGGGGAGGGGGATTACGATGGTGCTGGTCACGAGTACCGCAAGCAGGACGTACTGAAATGGCCGGCTACGATGATCAGGCCGTTGAGCGGCTGACCGGACTTACCGCAGAACAGCGTAGTGCCCTGGGTGAGCTGTATGCCCGGCTTGAGGAAGGGTTGCGGATTGAGGTGCATCGTCGGCAGCGGGAACTGTACAAGGAGTGGGTGGCGCAGGGGATTGGTGCTGCAGGCCGTACCGGTGAGACCGGCTATGCTGCATTCCTGATGGTGCTGAAACAGCTCTGGCTGGAGCAGTCACCCCAGGTGCTGCCGCAGATCAGGGAACACAAGCCTTACAAGAAACGGCTGCGCAACTCACTGGAGAAGAACTACCTGACCGAACTGATCAGACTGCGGGAAGAAGAGGGGCTTTCGTGGCGGCAGCTGTCGGAGTACTTCAAGAAAGAGTTTAAGAAATCGGTCTCACACACCTATCTTAAAAGGATTTATGAAGAGCATCTGGCCTTGGATCAATAAGGCTACCCTACCTCGGCGTACTCCCGCACCCTGAACTGCACACCCAAGCCCTCAGCCACCCTGCGGCAGGCTTCAATATCTACACCGGGGATGGTGACGGCTGTAGCGGTCACCTCAGGGATATACCGGGGCGCTTCACGCAAGAAATCACAGATTCCCTGCCAGCCTGCTTCACCAAAGGGGGTGTTGCAAAGCCGGGCATAGGTTGCGGCATCCGGCGCGTTCAAGCTGATGGAGATGCTGTCAACCAGCCCAGCCAGTTCCGGCAGGATGTTGCGTCCGTGAGCCAGATTGGCCTGTCCATCACTGTTGATCCTGATCTTGTAGCCGCGCTGTTTGAGCGCAGCAGTCACCTGCCTGACCAGATCCAGACGCAGCAGTGACTCACCAAAGCCGCAGAACACCACCTCGTCAATATCACTTGGCTGACCAATGGCCGCCATTACCTCCTCAAAACCCGGCTCATGATCCAGCAGCAGGTTGTGACCTTTAACAGTAAATTCATCGAACTTTGCGCAGAAAGTACAGTGGTTTGAACAGCGATTGGTAATGTTCAGGTAGAGGGAATTTCTGATTCGGTAGGCGATCTTGGTGGATGAATCCCAGAGCGGAATGCCAAACAGACGTCCGGCGTTCATGGTGGTGATCCTGCCCACATCCTCAACAGACAGTCCACGCAGTTCAGCCACCTTTTCTGCAGTAATACGGGTGTAGGACGGCTCGTTGCGCTTACCACGATGGGGTACCGGTGAGAGATACGGACAATCGGTCTCCAGCAACAGACGCTCCAACGGTACGTTCCGCACCACTTTCCGTAGCTGCTCATTGGAAGGGTAGGTGACCGTGCCGGGAATGGAGAGGTATAACCCCTGATCCAGACATTGCCGGGCAAAGGGCAGGTCACCGGAAAAGCAGTGCATCACACCCTTTGTCACGCCTGCTTCCCTGATCATGGTCAGGGTTTCTGCATGGGCATCCCGGTCATGGATCACCACCGGTTTGTCAAGCTCACGGGCCATCTGCAGGAAGCGCCGGAAGACCCGTTCCTGATCTTCACGGGGTGAACGGTTTTTGAAGAAGTCCAGGCCGATCTCGCCGATGGCAACGCATTTTTGAGTTTTTCGCGCCAGCTCTTCCAGTGCAATGAAAGTCGCTTCAGTAACCCCTGCAGCATCATGGGGATGAATACCCACCGTGCAGAAGATGGTTGGATGGCTGGCAGCCATGGCAACGGCCTGTTGGCTGGAAGCCGCATCAGCACCGACCACAACCATTCCTTTGACACCGGCTGTCTCGGCCCGTTCAAGCATCTGATCCCAGTCAGGCTGGAAATCATCGTAGTAGAGATGACAATGGGTATCGATAATGGTTATTGCGGTAGTATTCATGGTGTCAATGGTCCTTTGTTCTTCGGTATCACGCTGCCGCCCACCCCTCAGACAGCACCTCGGTCTGCTCCAGCACAATCTGGTTTGCCTTCTCCTGCTTGTCCGGCGGATAGCCGTATTTACGCAGGATGCGTTAAGGTACCGATACGGGCTTCAACACCATCGGAGATCACCAGCAGGGCGTTGTAGCTGAACAGGGTCGGCAGTTCGGCCTTGTAGGTCTGAAACTGCTGCCAGGCGTTCCAGATGGTGGCGTTCTCATCAGTGGCGTTCTTCAGTTCCAGCAGCACCAGCGGCAGACCATTGATGAACAACACCACATCAGGCCGCCGATTGTGCTTGTTTTCGATAACGGTGAACTGATTGACCGCCAGCCAGTCGTCGGCCTCCGGATGGTCGAAGTCCACCAGCCGTACCAGGTCGCCCTTGATGCTGCCATCTGTCCCTTGGTACTCGACCGGGAAGCCATCCACCAGCCACCGGTGAAACAACCGGTTGCTCTGCACCAGCGAGGGGACTTCCTGCCGCTCTAGTCGTCGTACTACATCATCCAGACAGTCAAAAGGAATAGAAGAGTTCAGCCGTTTCAGCGCGGCGCGCAGACGACTCTCAAGGATGACCTGCTCGTACGAGGAACGTTCGGCCGCAGGTTCGCCGGGGGCGATGGAAGGACCGGCAACGACCTGGAAGCCGATCTCCTCAGCCCACGACAGACAGGCGTCTTCGACGACAGACTCCGCGAACGTCACTGAGTGACAGCCTTCAATGCGGCCAAGACGGCTTCAGCATCATCGATGTGAGTGAACCTTGTGGGGCTGGCACGCACCATGCCCCTCAGTTGATGTCTGGCAGTATCGGCGCAGAACGGATTCTTGCGGTCATCAAGCTGTGATTGAGATACGCCATGCTCAAGGTTCAAGGCGACAATCGGCCGCACGGCAAAACGAACTGGATACGGACTCTCTGCCCACACCGTCGTCATGTCGGTGCTGCGCTCAGTAACCTCCAGAGCTCCGACCCATCGCTGGACTTTCACAACGTAGCACAGAAGAGTATCGCCCGGTCGAATGCGCTCCGCCACTATTCGCATGTTCTCATCGAATCCCGTAAGGGACAAGCCGTGCTCACGAGATTCTCTCCACGTCTTCGCATTATAGAGATCCACCCAGTAGTTCATTGCCACCTCCTAGACGTGTTCTGTTAAGCTCGCGTTAATCCCTTCTTGGGCCCCACGGTTCCCGAATCTCACCCACGGAGCGTGCCAATTGACCAACCTGTTGCCCGATGACCAAATTGCTGGTCTCATCAGCATGTGCTACACGGCAGATTTCCGTTAGCTTACCGCGCGACGAGGCCTGTGAGAGATTGGAAGTCATGCCGAGGTTGCGACCGCGCATCCACCGTGCACAAACTGTCTCGCATGCACACCTGACCCAGCCCGGACACACCAGACATTACGCATCCAGATCCCACAAGATTCACCGATCGAGTCCCGCCCTTCCATTGCCCATGGAAAGCATGAAAAACGAGTCACTGTGCTTGGTGACCATGGTATGACCCGCGCTCACGATACGAGGTTGGGCAGACATCCAGGGACTCTACCGGGTGCAACCATGGCACCGCGAGACGAGACTAGTGATGCCGATGGCTGCATGAAGCGCCGCGAAGACTATGGGAATCCAGCCCTCGATGTGTGACAACGGCCGATATGTCTTCATGCGCCCGTTGCCCGCCTTGTACCACTCGTATTGATAGATCGCAGCGGGCATGTGTTTCTCCAGCTCATGAATTACAGCGAACTTGACTGAGTTTAGGTTGCGGTATGATGCCACTATGAAGAACCATGCCACTGATACGATGATTCCAGCCGCAGGCACGAGGATCATCCAGTATCCGTTGCCCCTATCCGCAGCAACTAGGCCGTAGAGAGTGACCAAAGACGCGTTGACAGTCAACAGGTAGTTGTTCGCAGCTGCCCGTCGATCGCTGGTGCGCTCCGCAGACGACACGTACAGTTTGTACTGCTCGAAGAGATCTCGTTTGAACGAAACGCCGTAGCTCTCCTCCGACTGATGGATCAACGCCGGTACTGGTTCATCTGCCATATGTCACCGGGAGCCGCCGACGAGCAGTCCGAGGTGGTCCCACGTCCAGGAATAGACCTTGTCTGAATCAAGAGCTGTTCTGGGCTTGGTGCAGACCTTGTCGCTTCGACCCCAAAGAAGGAAGTAGGCCTTCTTCACTTCCTGCGCGATACCAAGTTCCGCCGCAACACCGGCAGCCAAATGTGTGTACTCGCCGCAAATAACGATCACCAGATCAACATTGTCCATCCGGCGTCGAACCTTCTCCTTCCAATCGCCGGTCAGGGGCTCCCTCACCGAGCGATCGATAATCTCGAATGGCGATCCATCAAGTTTGGCTTGCCCTGCGAGCAGATTTCTGAGGTCCTCGTCATGGTCGTAATCGAAGCTGATGAATACTCTCTTGGCTGACATCTGTCCTCCTCTTGTCGATACGTGGCCCGTGCGGCAGTGGGCCGCCGAGCATACTCTGTCCGCACGTCACCCTAGTTGCGTCAGGTAGCGACCCGTCGCACCGTCAGTCCGGAGTTCGGCCCTGACGGCAATCTCATCGCAGTGTCGACCCCAATCGACCGCCGTAGGTCATCCAGCAGTGCCACTGCCAAGAGGTGCTTTCCGATCATAGCCTGTGACTCCGGGCGTGGAGGTTGAACCTCTTTCCCCCGATACACTTCGACTTCTGTCCCACCTGCCGCCAAGACTTGCGCGCACAGTCCTCGCGCATAGAAACGGTTGAACTCTCCTTCCGCCAGGGTATCTGGGGCGGTGATAGGGATGCGAGCTGTGGTCACTGTGCCACTCTGTCCATGCCGCTCCTCAAATGCTGCCAACGCGCCCGAGGCACGAAGAGTCTCAGCAAGCCATGAATCATCATGATGCAAGACTGCCTCGCGAAGTATACTGGGCCACTGCTTGGCAGCTTCGGGGGTCAGTCGCAAGCTAACGTATAGACCGTTCCTAGAAAGATCAGACTCCAGTTCCTGGACCATATAGGTTCGAACTTCTTCGTCAAGACTATCGTACCGAATTCCCATTGCTCCTCCTGTTGTCGACAATTCGATTTGCACGGAACCTGTCACTCACGAACTGCATCGCGTACGCACTGGATCCAGACCGGACACAAAACACGTTCTTCATGCTTGCGCCTCCATCGATCGACCGACGTGCTTCACCCGCAGTTCGCCCGAGAGAAGCTTGGGCAGCAGAGTGTCGCGCAACGTAGCCTGAGTACGAGACTCGTCCGATCGCAAGAGTATGCTGGCTCGAAAACCAGTCCATACTCCGTCGAAACGTGCAACTGTCGTCTCGGGTGGAATCACACAGGGAAGAGATGCAAAGTCGGCATAGGATAGCGACTGTCGAACGCTGCCGCTTGCCAGAGTATTGATCCACTGTTTGGTGCTTGGTTGCCTCAAGTTGAATTCCACGAACCACCGGTAGGCTTCCTGTGGACGGAAGACTACGTAGACGGGACTTACTCCACCGAGAAGCGGCTCCTTCAACATGCCAATTGAGCCGATGTTTACCCGCGATGGATTGTAGGCGAAGTCCCATTGTTCGACGGCTAGGTACTTGCCGATTTCCTGACTGTAGACCCGTTTCATAAAATGCTCGTCCGAGTTAACCAACTCTCCTGCTGCCATTGCCGACAACACGACTGCCGGCCGGTCTCGCAATCGCTCAGTGCGCTGAGAAACGACGTTACCAAACCTGCCAGCAGTCCAGCCCCTTGGAATCTCGCCCAGATCGGAGTCTTGGAAGGAGTCGGGGAAGAGAGCGGCGATGTCGGCGGGGAGGCCGGGGTCGCGGCCCTCGGCTTTGGCATGGACAGGGTCAAAGTCGATGAACCAGCTCTTGAAGAGTACACGCGCCATTGCCTCGAGTGTCTCATTCATCCGTCGGTTGAGCTCGATTTTGTCATCGAGTGTGCCGAGAATGTGGGCGATGGCACGCTGAATTGCGAGAGGAGGCACTTTAACCATCAGATGCTCGAGTGCTTGAATCGGTACTCTTTGCCGGCCTGATGTACCAGTCATTTGGCTTATCGCGTACTCCCGCACCTCTGGGGACTGTGTTAGGTAATAAGCAAAATCCGTTTCCGTGACACCGGGTCGTCCTCGAACGACTATAAACTCTGTGGAACCATGGGCTAATGGAGTATTATCACTGGCATTATAACGCGCCACTTTACCGTTCTCCAAGCATGGAGTAATTCGAGCCATCAAAATATCGCCATTCTGAAAACGCGAACCACCGCCCTCGAACTTACGCCGTCCACGCGCGCAAGCCCATCGCGATCCAACGCTGATGGCACCCATATCTACAAATGAGTACTCCTGCTCATGCTCCAATGGCACAGGAGGATTGAGTAACACTGCAGAGCTGAATGGCATGTCCTTCCAGTCATCTACCATACAATCGCTCCATCAGGACCATTTGTGCAATCTGTAAGTGCACCACACGCTGTCTCATGTCCATCCAATGGACATGTAGAACAAACATGTCGACAGAATAGCGATTTATCGACATGAAGTGTGAACGTGTCGATTTGATCGACATGCTACCGCGATAACAGCTCATAGAGCCCCACATTCAAATACAGCGTCTCCTTACTCACTCGCTGCGCTCTCAGGACACCGATTGCCTCCAATGCCCTGAGATACTCAGCTGCTGTCTGGCGTTTCGCAATCCCGGCATCAACGATAGACTGTCCCTTTGCATACGGCTGCCGGAAGAGAAGCTCCACCAGTTCCTTGGAATAGATCTTGGGCAATTCCTCGTTCACGCGCTCCATCGTCTGCTGCATCAATGCACGAATTGCCAGGATACGGTCCCGTGTCACGATAGACATCTGCTCAACCGCATCCAGCATGTAGAGAATCCATGGCTCCCATTCTCCCTGCTCCGTGACTCCGCGCAGAAGGACGTAATAGTCATGCTTGTGTTCGATGATGTACCGGCTGAGATACAGGACGGGCAAATCCAGCAAACCTGTGTAGGTGAGGAACAGAATCCCCAGGATGCGGCCGGTACGCCCGTTGCCGTCGGCGAAGGGATGGATTGCTTCAAACTGGTAGTGGATCAACGCGAGTTTGACCAGCTTCTCCATGCTGTCGTCTGCTTGCATGAACTGCTCCAGATTGGCAAGCTTGTCGCGCAGAATACTTTCGCCCTCCGGTGGCGTATAGATGGTCTCCCCTGTCGCACCATTCACGATAGTGGTCCCTGGGATGTTCCGGATGCCAGCGTCGTCTCCCATGATTGTCTGGACGATCTTGATGAGGAGGTTCGTCGACAGCACCGTCCGAATCTTGAGGGATTTGAACCCGTCCCACAACGCCTCACGATAGCGCAGCACTTCCTTGGTTGCAGGGTCAACATGACCGGTTCTCGCAGCGTACGACCGGAACAGCACATCGTTGGTCGTGAAGATGTTCTCAATCGCCGAGCTGTCCTTGGCTTCCTGCAGTACAAGCGAGTCAACCAACATGGCCTGATTGGGGATCGTCTGTCCCAGACCTTTGAGTTCGGCCAAAGCACGAGCGGCGCCGATAGCCCTCTTGAGGACGGCCTCCGTCTCGACCTGTACCCGCGGTGGCAGGAGGGGCAGGTCGTTGTATGGTGTCATCGGATCAAAGGTCATAGCCCAGCCCTTTGAGGTTCTTGCGAATCTCATCGTCCAGCTTGCGCGACTCTTCCATCTGCTTGCTCAATTGTGCAGCAAGCTGCTGCATTTTTTGGTCAAAGGGCTCGTCATCGTCCTCGACATCTTCGGCACCGACATAGCGGCCGGGGGTCAGCACGTAGCTGTTGGCTGCAATCTCATCGAGCGTCGCACTCTTGCAGAAACCAGGGACGTCCTCATACTGGCCCGCATCGGGGTCGCCACGCCAGGCGTGATACGTCCCGGCGATACGCTGAATGTCTTCCGGCTTCAGCTCCTTGTGCGTGCGGTCAACCATGCTGCCCAGCTTGCGTGCATCGATGAACAGAATGTGCCCCCTGCGGTCGTGAAAACGGTTGCTGCCCTTGAAGCGTGCCAGAAACCACAGGCAGACGGGAATCTGTGTGGAATAGAACAACTGCCCCGGCATCGCCACCATGCAATCCACCACGTCCGCCTCAATGAGGTGGCGGCGGATCTCTCCCTCCCCTGACGTGTTGCTGGACATGCTGCCGTTGGCAAGCACAAAGCCTGCTTCGCCGTGTGGCGCCAGATGATAGATGAAGTGCTGGATCCATGCGTAGTTGGCGTTGCCCTCCGGGGGCATGCCATACTGCCAGCGTGGATCGGTTTTGAGGCGGTCACCACCCCACGGGCTCATGTTGAAGGGTGGATTGGCCAGGATGTAGTCTGCCTTGAGGTCGGGATGCAGGTCGTGGAGGAAGCTGTCCGCGTTCTGCGGGCCCAGGTTGGCTTCGATGCCACGGATGGCGAGGTTCATGCGGGCAAGACGCCATGTCGTGTAGTTGAGCTCCTGACCATAGATGGCGACACTCCCTTTGTGGCCGTGTGCTTCAATGAACTCTTCGCTCTGCACGAACATGCCGCCAGAGCCGCAGCACGGGTCATAGACGCGGCCCTTGTACGGGGCCAGCATCTCGACCAGCGTGCGAACGACGCAGCGTGGCGTATAGAACTCGCCGCCCTTCTTGC
>DHFO01000025.1 GCA_002402295.1 Caldiserica bacterium UBA4822 | reverse complement strand
CATCTCACCCGCCGAGTTCGAGGAGCTACACTACCACCCCAAGGAGGCTCCGGTCCTCGTGGCCGGACTCAGATGAAGCACCCTCCGGGGAACCCGGGGCGGTTCACCCTACCACAGTGAGGCCGCTGCTCTGCCGGTCCGCTCGGGCTACTTTCCAGACACGTCCCGGACGATCACTTACCTGGGGTCTCCTTCCGATCCGGAGGACACAGAAGGCAGCTTTGCGGCGGTACTCGGTCAGAGCCACAGACTCGTTGAGGATCAGCGTCTTGTCGCCACGCCTCGCACGCAGGTAGCGGTGACGCAGTGCTCCCACCACCTCCGCCACGCTCGCTTGGGTCATCGGTACCTCCTCGTCTTCGGTAACCCGAATTCTGAGGAACCGACACCCCGCCCGGCAACACTTTCACCGAGGCAACTCGCGGGTTGACCTTCTGGTCACATGTGCTATATGATATATAGCTATGCCGCCATCCTGTTCCGGTGCTCCGGAGGCTGGGCTGCTTCCGCAGAGATCTGTTCTTGCGTCCCAGGTCTACGACTACCTCCGGACCGAGATTGTCAGTCTGCGGATAGGGCCTGGGCGGAATATCAGGATCCGGGCGCTTGGGCAGCGACTTGGTGTCAGCGAGATCCCCGTCAGAGAGGCACTGCAGCAGCTAGTACAACGAGGGCTGGTCGAAACTCAACCGCACATCGGCTTCCGTGTTCGGCGACTCTCGATACAGGAAGTAGGAGATGTCTTCGACGCGAGGATACTCGTCGAGGATCACGCGTTAGCCGCATCAGGCAGCAAATGGGATGCCGCGGTGCTGGGTGAGTTCCTGTCGGAGATTGAGCGCTTGGAGGATCGTCTGGCGACATCAGATCAGACGGCTTGGCTTCGTGATGTTGACAGAATCGAGCACATGATGCACGGTCGCTTGCTCTGTGAGAAGACCGACAACCACGTGATCCGTAGGTTTCTGGAGACAATGGCTGATCTCGCCGCGATAACCCGGCACCTTGTGCTGGCACCTTCTCTAGCTCAGGAGGAACACAAAAGGATCCTTCTTGCTCTGATGGACAAGGACGTACTGCGTGCGAGGCATGAACTCCGCGCACACCTCGAGAGAGCAAAGCGTGATACCCTGGCCGGTCTGGGTGAGCTGGAGGACCCGCAATGACCTCTCTGCCTCTCTCTGGCTGTGGGTCTCGAATGGCTGTAGATCGGGGGGTGGTGGCCGGGGGATGAGTTCGACTGATCCAGCAAAGCTGCGCGGTGATTTGGAGAGGACGTGGCTGTGATCGAGGAGGTTCTCATGCGAGACACGCGGAGTGTAGTCCTGTTGGTCTTGTGTGTTCTTCTTGGTGGGTTCGTGTTTGGTGCGGTTGCGCAGACGAGGGTTGTGATCGGCAACAGCGCATCAATCTGGACCCTTGATGGTAGTCTAGACGCGAATAGACAGGGTGCCAGTATCTACTCCTGCTTGTACGACTACCTCTATATTCGTGACATGGAACAGACCTGGCAACCGGCTCTCTGCCTCTCACACAAGTCTGTGGACGACCTGACCTGGGAGTTCACGCTTCGCCAGGGAGTGAGAACGCACGAGGGGCATGAGTTCACGGCTGAGGATGTCGCTTTCACGATCAACCGTATCATGGAGGTTGGGGTCGGGTCTCAGTGGAGGGCGTACATCAGCCCTGTCAGCAAAGCCGAGGCCGTGGATGCTCATACTCTGAGGATCACCACAACAACTCCATTCCCAACGCTTGTTGATAATCTAGCTCTTATCCCTATGTTGCCCAAAGGGGCGTTCGAAAGAGCGGGGGCCACAGCTTTCGCCTCGAACCCTGTTGGAACAGGCCCATACAAGTTCGTACGTTGGGTCACAGGTGAATACGTGCAACTCAGAGCTAATCCTGATCATTGGCGAGGATCTCCACCATTCGAGGAGGTGGAATTCCGGCAGATCCCCGATGATTCTGCGCGGCTTGGTGCTCTCCTGTCCGGTGAAGTGGATATCATAGTTAACGTCCCCCCAGAGCTCATGGGTACGATATCAGCACGCCGAGACCTAAGAGCTGTGTCAGTGCCGAGCATACGCGGGATGTACGTTTTCTTCGACGCCGTACGAGGTCCGTTCGCCGACTCACGGGTACGCCAAGCCATCAACTACCTTATCGATGTCGACGAGCTGATTGAGACGGTCATGGGGGGGTTGGGAACACCCATCAACAACATGGTGCCACCGATGTACATAGGGAACAACCCCTACCTTCCCGCCAGCCCTTACCCGTATGATCCGACACGAGCGTTCGCGTTGCTCAGAGCAGCCGGTTACGACAAGCCCTTTGAGATCGTACTGAACGGACCCGTTGGGCGGTACGTGAAAGACCGCGAGCTGACGTTAGCGATCGCGGGCCAGCTTGAGCGTCACGGCTTCAAGGTCACGTACAAAGGTCAGGAGTGGGGTGTCTATTTCCGAGAGCTCCGGGCACGCCAAGAAGAGAAGGACGACAGGGCTGTGCTCTATGTGCTTGGGTACGGAGCACCGCACTTTGACCTTGCAACCCCCTACAACGAGTTCTTGAGAATTGGCAGCAAGATCAACCTGTGGGCCAACGGGACTTTCACAAACGTCTTGGACGCCGCGATGAGGGAGATGAACCCGGTGATCCGCGTAGCTCTCCTGAATTCAGCGCATCAGATGGTGGTGGAAGAGGCCCCAATCATCTTCCTGTTCCAGTTGACTGACAACTACGGGATCAATGGTCGGATCGATTGGACGCCCAGATCCGATGAGATGGTCTGGGTTCTCGAGATGAAGCTGAAGTAGGCACAGGACTACGGATCTAGTCAGGCGACGCCGGAGGACGGCCGCGTGTTTGGGGCTGTCCTCCGGCGGAGGACTCCGAAGGCTGGAGGACGGATGGGGCGCTATATCACCAGAAGACTCGGTCAGATGATCTTTGTCTGGCTTGGTGTTGCCCTGCTGGTAGTGGTTGGTCTGCGTATGACAGGGGATCCTGTTGCCCTTCTGTTACCGCATAACATGGAGCCTGATGTCATAGCCGCGCTGCGGGCTGAGTTTGGACTTGATCGTCCGCTCTATGAGCAGTATGCGCGCCTTGTTCTCAATTTCGTGCGTCTCGACTTGGGGCGATCGATCTACTACAAGCAGCCCGTGATGAAGCTTGTCATGGAGCGACTCCCGAGAAGCCTACTGCTGGCAGCAACAGCTCTCGCGGTTGCCTGCCTCCTTGGTGTCCCACTGGGCACTCTGGCCGGCTATCGCAGAGGGACAGCAGCAGATGTGGTCATAAGCGGGTCAGTGGTCGCCGCGCAATCCATCCCATCCTTCTGGCTCGGCATCATGCTGATTCTGGTCTTCGCCGTGCGGATCCCGTGGTTGCCAACCGGAGGAAGCAGGACCGCGGCCTCTCTCATTCTTCCTGCGATTACATTGTCCGTGATCCCCTTGGCACGTATGACTCGTTTCCTCCGTGCCGGCGTTGTCGATGTCCTTGGCCAAGACTACATCAGGACTGCAAGAGCGAAGGGCAACACTGAACGTGCGGTTCTGTTTCGGCATGTTCTGCGTAATGCAGTGCGGCCCGCTGTGACTGACGCTGCGATGACCTTTGGGAGGCTCATCGGCGGGGCTATCATTGTAGAGACGGTCTTCGCATGGCCGGGAGTGGGACGTCTACTGATGGATGCGATATCCAACCGCGACTTCCCTGTCGTCGAAGGAGGGACTCTTGTCATCGCAACTCTGTTCCTCGTAATCAACCTAGTAGTCGATCTTCTGTACCCTCTCTTCGATCCAAGGATAGCCTATGACTGATCGTGTGTCTGCTTCCGCATCCACCTACCCCCCGCGAGCGAGTGGCGACTCCGGGATTCTTCGTTGCAGTAGTCTCTTTGATCCGCGTCAGGGGAAGCTCCTGGCTGATGTGTCTGTAGAGATCGAAGGAGGCCGTGTCGTAGGAGTGACCGCGGACACTGCCGCGACCGATTGTACAAAGAGCAGCGGGTGGCAGATCAGCGTCGGGAGTGATTGCACCGTTATCCCCGGCCTCATCGAGTGTCATAACCATCTCCAGCTCTGCCCATCTCGTGTTGCCGACCCAAGAGAGGATTGGCTCAGGTCGAGCGATCGGGCCTTGCTGGAACGTATGCTCTGCAACAGCGCCAAAGCCCTGCACGCTGGGATCACAACAATCCGTGACTGCGGAGCAGGGCGTCACCTTGACACCTTGTTCCTGCGGAGGATCAGAGAAGCCGGCCTGATTGCGCCTCGTGTGCTGTTTGCCGGTCTGCCGATCATGGCAAGAGAGGGGCACTTGGCTTGGATGGGACGCGAGGTATCGGGTCCGGCCGATGCCGCTGCTGCAGTTCGGGAGCAGCATGAAGGCGGCGCTGACTTCATTAAGGTGACTGCCAGCGGAGGTATGATCAGCGGGGCTGCTGGGATACGATCGCTGTTTCTCTCCAAAGAGGAGCTCCGAAGCTTGGCGGACCAAGCGCATGAGTTGGGCATGAGGATTACCGCTCATGCCCATTCCACCGAAGCGATTGAGGCTGTCGCCATAGCAGGGTTTGACATGATTGAGCACTGTTGCTGGCTCGGAAGGGACGGCCTGCGGTACAAGAAAGACGTCGCACGGCTGATCGCTGACTCCGGTATCGTGGTAGTGCCAACCAATGCAGCTTTCTACCCGCATGGCCGGACGAAGTTACAGTGGCAAGCTCTTCTTGGATCACAAGTCGAGCGGATCGGCATCGTAGCTGAGATGTTGGCCACAGGCATAGGGATGGTAACCGGGGCTGACGATCAGGAGTTCAACACTGTTGCGCATGAGGCAGCTCTACTTGTCGAGGCAGGGCTAGATCCCGTGGATGCTCTTCGCGCGGCAACACTCTGGGCCGCGAAGGCGCTTGGGGTTGAGCAGGACTGCGGTTCTGTTGAGCCAGGCAAGGTAGCGGACATCGTTGTAGTTCGAGGCAACCCACTTGTCGCGGTAGAGGCCTTGCGCGAGGTTGTAGCCGTGGTCGCGCAGGGACACGTAGTACGACAGATCGAAGAGACTGCCAATAGGACTGAGAAATGGTAACCAGGACGACATCTGCCATCACTCGCGCGATGAGACACCTCGGATGGTCGGGCGTGGCGGCGCTGTTCGTCCTGATCTGCGTACTAGCTCTAGCCGCAGCAGGCCCTCCGGGTGACCCACATGTGATGCAGCTTCGCGATCGACTCACTCCCCCAGGTGGTACCGGAAGATCCGGCACAACGTATCTCCTGGGCACAGATTCCCTCGGACGGGACTTGCTCAGCAGGATGATCTTTGGGTGTCGAGTCTCCGTACTTGTGGGTGTCTTAGGAGTGTCCGTCTCGTTTCTCATTGGTGTCCCTCTCGGTCTGCTTGCGGGGTACAGAGGAAGCGGACTCGACAGCATCTGCTCTCGGCTTGCTGACGTTCAGCTCAGCATTCCGTTTCTGCTGTTCGCCATTGCTCTAATGGCCTCGGTTGGTACAGGGCTAGTTCAGGTGATCCTTGTGTTGGGTGTAGCCCGATGGGCTGTGTTCTTCAGGATCGCTCGGGCCGACGTCCTCTCCATCAGGAATGAGGAATACGTGATGGCCGCACAGGCACTTGGTGCGAGCAACCTCCGCATAGTTGCGAGACACATCTTGCCCAACTCAGCGTCGGCCATGCTAGTGGCTGCGAGCATAGGTATAGGTGATGCGATACTTGCAGAGGCCGGACTGAGCTACTTGGGACTGGGAGTACCTGCGGATATGCCGAGTTGGGGATTGATCGCTCGCGAGGGCAAAGACTACCTTCAGGTAGCATGGTGGACATCGACCCTGCCGGGACTTGGCATCTCTACTGTCGTCCTGTCAGTAAGCATCTTGGGAGATCGACTCAGGGATTTCGCAAGCCCAGTCGCGCGCAAGCTTCTTGGGGTGAGGTGAGAGAGTGGCTGCAATGAGGTCGGTGGAGATCGAGTATGGCAGCGACATCCTGTCCTTGAACCTTCCTGGATCCGCTGTCGGATTTGTCCTTGAGCCGCATCCCACGAAGGCGATCGAAGACCCCTACGGACACATACTGCAGGCACTTCGCGATCCCGTCGGTGGACTCCGCCTCGAGTCGATTGCGGCTTCCGCCAAAGACGTCGTCATTCTTGTCGATGATTACACTAGACCGACACCAGCGGGTCTGCTCGCTGGATCTCTGCTAGACGAGCTTGACGCACTGGGTGTGCCTGATCAGCGCGTGCGCATCCTTGTGGCCTCGGGATCGCATCGAGCCATGACCCAGAAGGAGAAGATCGCCAAGCTGGGCAGCAACGTCCTGCAACGAGTGGAAGTGCTTGATCATGATGATCTAGACTACGAGAGTGGGCTCGTCCTCCTGGGTAGAGGCAGAGCGGGGTTCGACTACTGGGTGAACCGACATGCTGCTCAGGCAGACGTCGTGATTGCTCTCGGGAATATTGTGCCTCACTACCCGACGGGTTGGTCAGGCGGGGCGAAGATGGTTCTCCCAGGCATTGCTGGTAGGCAGACCATCGGTGCCTTTCACCTGTTGGGAGCGGAGCACCCCGCGTTTGGAAGACTCCAGTCCGTCTGCAGAGACGAGATGAACCAGTGTGCATCTCAGCTCGGCCTGAGGTTCATTGTCAACACTGTTCTGAACCGGGAGGGGAGAATCGTCCACGTGGCTGCCGGACATGCTGTAGACGCACACCGCGCGGGTGTCGAGCAAGCGGTAGAGACCCTTGGGGTCGCTTTCGAGGCAAGGACTCCCACAACTATCGCGACTCCCTATCCGTTTGACAGTGACCTGTTCCAGGCAGACAAGGGTCTCTTCAGTGCGGCCGCATGTACGGAGAGCGGCGGCGAGATACTGCTTGTTTCCCCTCTTTGGGAGGGACTCGCGCCCACACACGGCGAGGTCGCCAGCCTCGCAGCGTTGAGCAACGAGGAGATACATGCGAAGTTGGCTAGAGGAGAGGTTACGGACCGGTGCTCAGCTGCTGAGGCTCTCTATCTAAACAACATCAAGCAGGAGTTCCGCGTGACGCTGGTGACCACAGGGCTCAGTCGTGAGGAGACGCACCGCCTGGGCTTCGGCTACGTGCGTCCGGAGGACTTGGAGGGGGCCATAGTCAAGCGCATCGCTGCAGGCCGCGGTCCAATCGGTATTGTTCGGAATGCAGCAGAGATCCTTCCCTGCTGCAAGGAGTGAAGGAGGAGCATATGCAGGTGAGTTGCGCCTGGTTGTACGCGATCACTAGGTACGGTTACCCCCCGTCTTTCGAGAACATCAAGCGGGTCTACCGGGAGATCAGTGACATGGGCTT
>DHFO01000054.1:2086-5396 GCA_002402295.1 Caldiserica bacterium UBA4822 | reverse complement strand
CTGTCGTTCAGATCAACATCACGGCCGTTGCGCAGAGCCCGTGGGGATTTCCGCTCGGCGAGCAGGAAGGGCTCGGTTCCGGCTTCATTATCACATCCAACGGCTACGTTCTGACCAACAATCACGTCGTCGAAGGCGCAACGAAGATTACCGTTGTGCTCAAGGACGGGCGGGAGTTCCCGGGAACCGTCGTCGGTACTGATGCCACCAGCGATGTTGCTGTCGTCAAGATCAATGGCACGAATCTGCCCACTATCGCGATGGGTGACTCCTCTGTACTCAGTGTCGGGCAGAAGGTCATCGCCATCGGGAATCCTTACGGCCTCAGCCAGACCGTGACCGTTGGATACATCTCCGCGCTTGAGCGCAACATTCAGGTATCTTCCACGGAAACCCTGGTGGGCGTTGTCCAGACGGACGCCGCCATCAACCCGGGCAACTCGGGCGGACCGCTCATTGACCTTTCCGGCCGCGTTGTCGCTATGAACACCATGATCTATCAGAACGCACAGGGTCTGGGGTTTGCCGTTTCCATCAACACGGCGCGCAAGGTCTACGACTCCATCGTCAAGACTGGGAAGGTCACCTGGCCAGCACTGGGCATTTCTGGCGCGACCGTGACAAGCTCGATTGTTCAGCTGTACAACCTTAAGGTGTCCCAGGGGGTGTACGTCGCCCAGGTAACTGCAGGGGGGGGAGCTCAGGCCGCTGGCATCAAGGCGGGCGACGTCATCACTTCCATCGATGGCAGGCAAATGACAACGATTGATGCTGTTCTGAGCTACGTGCGGTCAAAGAACGTCGGTGACGTGGTACAGGTTGTCGTCGACCGTCTGGGCGAGACCAAGACCTTCCCGGTTACCCTGAAAGCACTCAATCAGTAGTTTCTCGTTTCAGTAGTTTTTTCCTTCGCCCAAATCACCAACCGCCGGGGACAATGAGTGCCCCGGCGGTTTTTTCACATGTCTCCTTGAGATGCGCGCGGCAGGAGAGCGCTATGGTGATTCCGGTTCTGCTTCCTGCAGGTCCTTGAGATGCCCGAGCACCAGCCTGGCCGTTGAAATGTTCGTCGCGAGCGGTACGTCACCCACATCACAGACCTTGAGGACAGCGTTGATGTCGGGCTCGTGGGGATGCGCCGTGAGCGGGTCTCTCAAGAACACAACTGCTTTGACCTCGTCAGACGCAATCATGGCTCCGATCTGCAGGTCTCCGCCCTTCTCTCCCGAGTTCACCTGCGTGAGGTGCAATCCCGTCAGGTCTTGGATGAGACTACCCGTACCCCGCGTGGCGACAAGCTCCTCCTGTGACAGAACTTCAAGAAAGTCTCTGCACAGCGCAATCATCTCGGGCTTCTTGCGGTCATGCGCAATCAGTGCAACTTTTGTTCTCATGTCTGTAGTATTCGTTCCTGCTGCAGCCTGTCAACCGCCCCCTCGTCACATATCACCTCCGATGTTATCCACAGCGTTCTGTGAAGACCTGTGCACATCGCTCGGCCGGCGCGCCGGACTTCGCTTCTCATGCACCGCTCACAACTCACATCAATCCATATGCTGCATGAGCGAAGCCACGTTCATCTGTTCCACTGTCAACCATGCGTTCAAGGCGTCCGAACTTATCCACAGGAGCTGTGGATAGTGTCAGTATGTTCGAGGAGGAGTCCGGTGTCCGTGGGAAGATGGCCGCTGTCTGTCCCGCCAGACGTTCCAGCGCAACCATGCCTCATACGCTCGCTCAAAGGACCTTCTGAGAGAGGGGTTCTCGATTCCCTCTGCCATTTTCACGGCCCTGGCCTTCTGCTCTGCGGTCAGCACGACCGTGTGAGCCAGCGAGTCGTCACCTAATCCCGCGGGACCAGTAGGAGACCGCTGCCTCTGTACGCGGACCTCATGCACGTTCTCCAGTCCGAACGCCAGGTCAGTCACAATGGGTGTTCCCATCTGCTTGTTGAGTCTCTCCAGGATGAGTGGCTTCTGTTCGGCAAGAACCTGCATGATGGATGCGTTCGCACAGACAATTGTCAGTCTGCCATTTCGGAATTCGGTGGGGCGCGAGTTGCGAGCCACGTACGCGCCGATGGTTGCCTCGTCCCACAGCGACTGCACAGCTGGCCAGACGTCGCTCAGGGATTGAATTCTGATTCCCTTGTCCAGTCTGCCGCTGTGGCGCATTTCGTCCAGTACCGCGCCGATTGGTTCCATGCCACCGCGCAGATGTTGTTTCACAGCCGAACGAACGCGGCGCCCTGCGCGCCGCCAGATAAACGCGCAAAGTCAAACGATGTCACAAACACCTGCTCGAAGCGCGGAAGCAGGTGCATCAGCCTGTCGAGGTTCATCCTGTCGATGTCGCCTTCGAGGTCGTCCAGCAGGAGAACCGGATACTCGCCCGTCGCGCTGTGGATGTACTCTGCTCCCGCGAAGGTCAGGAGCAGGGCAATGAGTTTTGCCTCACCCAGTGACGTTACTTCACGCAGCTGGCGTTTGCCCCGAAGCAGCGTGAAGTCGTCTAGGTGACACCCGGCAAGGCACACCCGGCGCGCCAGCTCGCGCTCGCGCAGTGCCCGGATTGAGCCGACAGAAAGTGCTTCGGGATTGTAGGCGATGTGTACTTCCGCAAGCGGCGCGAACAGTCCCTCGGAAACGAGCCTTACCATCTCCCGGTTCATGACCCCCAGTACGGCACGCCGCTTCGCATAGACAACCGTCGAGAGCGAGGCTATCTGCTCGTCATACACATCGAGTAGAGATCCGTCAACAGGCGCTGCCCCGGACTGGCGCAGCAGCGCGTTCTTATGTGTTACTACGGTTGCATAGGACGAAAGAGCCTCGAGGTATCCATGGTCGCACGATGTGATGAGACTGTTGAGAAACTGACGGCGCACCGATGGCATTCCCTTGACGAGAAACAGCGAGTTGAAGTTGAACGGCACCACGCGCAGTCCTCCGATAAGGTGGACCAAGGCGTGGTACACGCTACCATCGATGCGGACTTCCTTGTGCCCCTCGCGCGTGAACATGGCCTGCACAGTGTGGCGCACCGGCGTCCCAGCAACCGGGTCGGCCGACCGGTATGCGCCGCCCACCACAAAGTACTTCTCACCATCTCGTATCAGGTCACTGTTGGAGAATCCCAGGCAGGATTTTCCAGATGCCAGAAAGTACACCACATCCAGCAGCGTACTCTTTCCGACACCATTGCCTCCCTCGACAGCGACAAGCGGCGCGTCAACATCAAGGTGCTGCTCCGCCAGTACCCTGAATCCCTGCACCCAGAGTGATTCCAGAACCATTGACTGTCCGGAACG
>DHFO01000054.1:0-2028 GCA_002402295.1 Caldiserica bacterium UBA4822 | reverse complement strand
GCCGAGATGCCGTCCAACAGCTTTGTCCCGAAGAATGAGACCGACAGGCCACCCGCCTCCCCCTGATATTCAAGCTCATCCCGGGCGCTGCCCTGGTCTTGCGCCGTTCCCTGGACGGTCAGCCGGCCTTCCTTGAACGACAGCGTCACCACGTCCGTTCCACCAAACACAACGGCACCCACGCGCCGCAGGGAGTCAAGCAGGTCCGACTTCCTGACGGCGACTGTGTACTCCCATTCGCGGGGAATGATATCGTTGTACGCCGGAAACTCCGCACCAATGAGGAGTGAAATAATCTGTGTATCACCAGAGGCGAACAGACACTCATCCTCGGTCACCACAATGCGGACATCCCCCGCCGGTTTGAATGATTCAAAGACCTTGCTGGGGACAATCGCACGCAGAGGCTCCAGTTTGAAGTCGAACTGGGTATAGGCAAGGCGACGCGAGTCCGTGGCCACAAAGCGGAAATACTCCTTGGTCTGCTCCAGGAGAATTCCCTGAAACTCCAGCCGTCTTTTCTCATTGTGCTCCACCGCCGGAAGCACGCGCTCTATTGCGCTCGAATATTCAGCAAGACTGAACTGGTACTCGCGACCCTCTTTGATTTCGGGAGTGGAGGGAAACGTATCCATCTGATAACAGGCCATGTCATAGTGGGCCTTGCCGGCCGAAATCTGAATCTTCCGCTCGTCCCCCTCAATGGTCAGCTCGCCGGACAGCGCGGAGACAATATCCTTGAAGAACTTGAACGGTACCAGCACCTTGCCGGGTTCTGCAACCTCTGCCGGTTCGGCATTCAGCAGGTATGTAGTCAGGTCCGTACTGGTCATCTGAAGTGTTGAACCTTCTCCGGAGAGGAGGATCGCATCTGAGGTGAAGGTAGAACTCCTCTGCTGGATAACCTTGGCATGCTGTGTGAGCTTCCTGCTGAGACCTTCGGCCTTTGCGGTGAGTTTCATGCTGCCTCCTTTAATATGAAAAAACTCTTTGCTTCATGATCATCACTATAAGGGGCTTGGCAGTGTGGAGATGTCCTTATCGGAGAGGCTGGGTGCGGGAGGGCACGGTGAGCGAACCTGTGGATAACATGGTCAGGTTATCCACACTGTCCACAACGGACCGTTCCGGAAACGTTGTCCCCACGTTATGCACCTCTCTTTAACTCCTTTACCAAGCTGTCCAGCAGCGCACGGAGCGCGTCGTCGTTCTTCATGTCCTGCTGAATCTTCTGGCAGGCATAGATGACGGTCGTGTGGTCGCGCCCGCCGAACTTCTCGCCGATGTAGGGAAGGGACGCCTCGGTCAGATCTCTGCTCAGGTACATGGCAATCTGCCGAGGCATGGCGACGTCCTGGCTGCGGCGCTTCGCCTGCAGGTCAGCGACCGAAATATGAAAGTATGAAGCAACGGACTGCATGATGGCGTCGATGGTAATGGGACGGTTGACGACGGGGATGATGTCCTTGAGTGTCTCCTCGGTGAACGGAAGAGTCACTTCCTCGTTTGTGAGGGACGCCGTCGCGAGGACGCGCATGAGAGCGCCCTCGAGTTCCCGGATGTTGCTCCCGATATTGGCGGCGATGTACTCCAGGACCTCCTGGGGAACGTCGATCCTGTCCAGCTGGGCCTTCTTCTTCAGGATAGCCACCTTGGTCTCGTAGTCGGGTCGGCTGATATCCGCGATGAGGCCCCACTCGAACCGCGAGGTCAGGCGCTCCTCGAGCGTGGCGATTTCCTTGGGCAGTACATCGGAGGTGATGACGATCTGCTTGTGAGCGTCATACAGGGCATTGAAAATGTGAAAGAACTCCTCCTGTGTGCGCTCCTTGCCAGCCAGAAACTGGATATCGTCGATGAGCAGGACGTCGGCCCCGCGGGTTTCCTTGTGGAAGTTCTCGATAACGGCATTGTTGTTGTGCGCGTTCTGAATTGAGCTGACGACCTCGTTGGTGAACTTTTCACCCGTCGTATACACAATTTTCTTGTCCGGGGCCTGAGTCAGCACGGAGTGGGCGATGCCCTGCA
>DHFO01000011.1 GCA_002402295.1 Caldiserica bacterium UBA4822 | reverse complement strand
TGCCTACCAGAAAACCAAAAGGAATGGAGCCCAGGAGATATGCACCGACCGCAAGCGCAATGAACGCCATCATGTTCTTGCCTTCATTGTTTGATAAATCTTCCTATTCACGGGAGTTTCAACGCCCAGGCGTTCCCCCATGCCCACGACTGCACCGCTATAGTAATCAATTTCATCAATGTTTCCTTTCTCCTTGCTCCCTCTCCCTTTCGTGATCGCTTTGGCAATCTGCTTCCTGAAAAGGCTCAGAACAGGCACCGGAACACAGCCGAGCAACAAAGCATACAGACGTGTCGGATAGTGGTGCAGGTTCAGGAATCTTCCTCCGCCTTTTTTGACTGTTCGTGCGTACTCGCGCAACGATTCAATTTCTTCCTCGAAGACCTTTTTGTCCGCAAAACCCTCTTCGATGGACAGCCCGTGTGAGGAGGAAGGCACTCCCAACAGATTGGTAAAGAGCTTGGAAAACTCCATGTTCTTGACATTTTTGGATGGAACTTCCTCGGCTTCAAATCCACTCTCGAGGAATATTCCTCTTAGATCCTGTATCTCGTCAGGTCCGAATGCCACTCCGAAAGCCAATCTTATTGGCAGGAAATACGAAATGACACTGTTGCCTTCGATTCTCTCCATAGAAATGGGGTTGAACAGGCTAACCCTTATTATCCTGATCCTTTGGGCGTTCGAACCAAATATCCGCTCAAGTTCGGTTCTTGCCTCTTCCGCCGCAACGACACCATTTTGAGACAAGACCAGGTCAGGAGGTTTCTCTTGTTGTATTCGTTCGTAGTAGTACCTTACAGATGGAGCAACGGGATTTTTCACTGTCAGAAAAATGAAATCCGGGGCGGCTTCTCCGCTGAATGCCTGCTCTTCAACGATATCACTCTCAAATCTTGTCGGCATGCTCCCTTGCCGCGCAACAAGGATGTTGCCCTGCTTTATGTCCTCCAGCTGCGCATGCCTGGCAACTCCCAATATTTGAGCTGAGTTCCGCATCTCATAGGCGAACAGCGTTCCCGTCCTGCCACCAACTCCAACAACAGCAATCTTCTTTGTCATGTCACCATTGTAGCAGAGGGGGGGTGTTTTCAATGGTCATTGCAACAGCTACTTCGGAACATTGACCTCTGACACGAGGAGGACGTGAGCGTCGTCCGCGTCTGGGATGATGAAGTAGTACTCGCGAATCGGGCCACCACACTCTTTCCAGTGGACCACAGTATGCCGCCCAGGACAGGAAAAGCCATGCATGTGCGCATGCATGCATGGCTGAACTCAGTCGGGGTTCGTTTGCGGCTTCAGCGCTTTGGCTCTGACTCTCTTGGCATAGTACGGTGACATGGCCAGTAGTTTCCGGCGGATGAATGGCCGTACAATGGGCACGAACAACTTCTTCCATCCCAGGGTCTTCCGCTGCAGCGCCAGCGTCTCGTCAAAGCTGTGGTGCTGGTAGTGCAGCAGCCGCTCGCTCTCCTTGGTGTCCATGAAGTCGCAATGGAACGGCGTCTGAGAGAAGGCCGATTCAGGCAGCATCCCAATGCCCAGCGCGTCGAACGAGCGCTGCATAAACTGCCGTCCAGTCACCTGGCAGGATGGACCGCCCGCGACCATCAGCGTCTTTCCTTCCAGTCCAGGAAGCATCGCTGCNNGCGACCGCCGCACCTGCGTCCATGGGCGCCAGGTACTCCATGCGGTCGTCCATCCGGACCTCAAACATGAGGGGGTCCAGTTCGCCGAATTCAATGGGAGGAACGGCGCCGAACCGGAGGATGACCCAGGGCAGGCCCGACGCATGCAGCATGTGTTCACAGGTCAGCTTGTGGTAAGAGTAGTCCTCGTATGGGTGCAGCTGCTCGTCAGCCTTCCGGGGTGGTGCGAGGTGCTGAGTACGACCGTGCAGAGCGATGGAGGAGCTGAAGACAATGCGCGGCCTGCGCCTCGAGGCGAGCGCGGCCTGCAGGAGATTCCACGTGCCGCCGACGTTGATGGTCTCAGCCCACGCGGGGCGCTGCTCACTCTTTGGCGGGATGATGAAGGCCAGGTGAATGATGGCATCGGCACCCTGCACGGCCCGTGCCACGACCTCTGTGTTGCGGATGTCGCCCCAGGTGATCTCGACCTTGCTGGCATAGGGCCGGGCTTTCCGCTTCGACATGGGCGACGGGATGTCCAGACATCGGACGGTCACTCCACGGCTCAACAGCTCGTCGACGGCGTACGTTCCGACGTTTCCAAATGCACCCGTTACCAGAACTCTCATGATTTCCTCCCGCCCATGGACTCCATGAGCATGGCCAGTACGCGCTGCATGAGCGCCCCCCAGTCCTGGCCTTCGGGGTCCAGGATGCCCTGGAGCAGCAGCCCCAGCACGACGCTGAGCATGAGGGTCGCTGCCAGGTTCGCATCCTTCATCTGCAAGCTCCCTTCGGACACGCCATGTTCCAGCACCTGCTGGAAGAACCCCTGGTATCTGCGAATCATATCGACGGTGTTGTGTGCCACTTCGGGATCTGCCTTGGACTTGGCCCAGAATTCGAGCAGGATGCTCCACTTGGTGCCGGCGACATGGTAGATCTCGTTCACTCCTGCTGCCATCGCCGCGACCTGCCGGGGTACGGATTCACCTCCGATTTGCGCTGCAGCGAACTGCCGGTCGAGCTCCGCCAGCCACGCATTGAGCAGTGCCACAAACACCGACCCCTTGCTGGGAAAATGATGATAGAATGCACCCTTGCTGACGCCGGCGCCGCGACAGATGCTGTCGACGCTCGTCACATCGTAGCCGTGTTCAGCGAAACTCTGCTCGGCGACCGCAAGGATGCGGCCTCGTGTCTCCTGCGAACGTTCTTCCTGTTTCATGGTAACCCCCAATGCCTCCGGCCTCAGCACACAAACCGACCGGTTGGTCTTATTATCGCCAGACGAAGGCAGCGGTCAAGCCCGATGATAGAGGCGCCGTTCGCAGATACGGTCGGTTTCTGTGAAAGAATCCTCAGTGGGGGTGCAGGAAGAGGTACCAGCCGGCGACAACCACGATCTGAACGGCAACGACCAGCCAGAACCGTTCCAGGAAGCTTTCTTTGCTGGTCTTGTGGTGAAACAGCCGCATGCCTGCGATCGCTCCGACGGTACCACCAGCAAACGCCAGCGTCAGCAGGACCCTCTCCGGTACACGGGTTGCTCCAGTCCCTGCAATCAGCTTGTCATAGCCGTAGGTAAGAAACGTGATGCCCGTGACGGCCAGCAGCCACGACTGCACCCAGTCGAGTGCCGGCAGGTAGCCATGCAGCAGGAACATGCCCGTTGCAGCCAGTCCCAGCGTGAGAACCAGCGCTCCGGTCTTGGTGGTACGTCGGCGCGCACGGGCGACGGTGGTCACTGTGGTTCGTGCTCCCCGTCGTCCAACGTGTACCGAACCTTGGCAGCCAGAGCGTGTATGGTGAACGGCTTCTGGATGAACTGAACGCCTGCTTCCAGCACTCCGCGGTGGGCAATGACGTTTTCCGTATAGCCAGACATGTAGAGAACCTTCATCCCAGGATGGTCCTTGGAGATGCTGGCAAAGAGCTCCCTGCCATTCATCTCTGGCATGACCACGTCGGAGAGGAGCAGTTGCACCGGTCCGTCGTAGCCGGCAAGGATCGACAGCGCTGCGCGTCCGTTTTCTGCCAACAGGACGCGATAGCCCTGCTGTTCCAGGATACCCTGTGCAAGGCTGCGGACCACGGCGGCGTCTTCGGCCAGCAAGATGGTCTCGGTGCCACGGAGGTCTTCGAGAGGTGTCACCTGCGCTCTCTCGACAGGTTCGGCGGCAGTCTCGACCGCGGGCAGGTAGATCTTGAATGTTGTCCCCTTGCCGAGTTCGCTGTAAACCCAGATGTTGCCATCGTGCTGCTTGACGATGCCGTAGACTGTG
>DHFO01000027.1 GCA_002402295.1 Caldiserica bacterium UBA4822 | reverse complement strand
GCAGGCTTGAGGCATGGTGGAGGAAAAACTAAGCCGGGCCGTTGAGTTTGACGATCGCTCGCTGCCGCCGATCAAGACAGCCAACGGTTCACCCCGCGCATGCCTGTGCCCCAACATGCTACGCCTGAGGGATGTGGAAGTCAACGGGCGGGTCTTGGTGCGCCAAGAGATCGTTACCAGGCCGGGAGGGTAGGAGTTGAAGAGGGGCCAACCTCGGGGCGAACCTCACCCCGATCGGGGCCCTGGCGGGGATCACGTGGATGACGATCCTCTCAGACAAGGAGGTGCGGATTACGTTCCCCGAGTTCGTGAAGTACGACCTCCTCGTCACCCCAGCGAGCCTGCTGGCGTGCCTGGGCGTCCTCGCCCTTCAACTCGCGGTCCGGAACTGAAGAGGGCCCATCGCGAATGCGCGGAACAAGACTCGACCCCTTAGCTCCTCTCCTCAACTCCGCTTCTTGCCGGCCAGATCTCTGTGAGCCCGCACCCTCTGCTCTAGCAGTGTCGAGCGAGCAGCCAAGCGCTGGCGTGACGTCAGGTCGAACGGGATGATCGGCTCGGCGATCAGATCCGCCCATATCCTGCTGCCCGGAGAGATGCGAAGCGGTTCTTTCGTAGGCTCTAGCCACAACTCGACCGCACCTATCCGTGGCGCCACCTGTGGCGGACCGCTATTGTCTGAAGTCCGGCCCAACCATCTCTCTACCATGCCTTCGAATCCAGCTGTTGGTTGGCCACACTCACCCAGGCGCCAGCAAACCCAGGATGCCTTCTTGAACTCCGTGATGATCCTTCCTCGGACGTCGGCTCGGAGAACATAGGGTCGGTTCATCTCCTGGGCATACCCTTTTCGTATCAGGATCCTCCTCCCGAGTATCCGAAGCCCCCGGAACGGCCAGTCGCCCGTCAGATCCTCTCCGTATGCCAGGATGCGGAGACCGGACCGACCGGAACCATACCGGCAGCAGAAGAGAGCGTCTGCGCCTTCATGATCGACTCCGTCAAGGGGCAGGCTCTCCAGGGAGAAGCAGAGCAGAGCGGTTGAGATGCGCGCCTCTCGAACATGCCAGGGATCTGTCAGTCCCAGCCCCATACGTGTCCAGAACCAGCTTCCCCAGTCTAGCTCCCAGCCGCCCGACTGCCAGAACCCTGGATACGAGAAACCTCTGTACCATGCCAGGTCGTCAGGCGACCGCGGGGCAACATGAGGTGCGTTGACGAGCGAGTGCGCAAGGAAGTCCGTCACAACGCTCTCAACAAGCTTGTCCCAGAAAGGCAACTCCCTCGACGCAAGGGCTGTTCGTTCAAGGTTAAGCGGAAGGCGACCATCTGGATCGAAGACGCTCAGCTTAGGAGTCCTAACCTGGGTATGTCGGAACACGCGTCGGGACCCATGGGAGCGGGTTCCTTCCGGAATCCGAATACCATTGCAGGTCAGGTCCGGCGCTTCGTCGCTATACGTCCAATGGATCTCCGGGAACTCGTCTGTGGAGAGACAGCTCCACTCCGCTGGGAGCGGACGACCAGGGAGAGGGAGATGGTACCGCTGGGTGAACGTCTCCGGGTCTGTGGTGATCCTCCTCAGAACAACGGGGTCTCCAAGGCAGTACCAATCCCAATCAGAACTCCAGGCTTCTTCGCTATCCTCGAAGAACCTGGCAAGCCGGTAATCTCCTGGTGGTCGTTGCTTCGATTCCTCCGCTCGCTTCAACGCGTTCCAGTCCCTTTCGTGCATACGGACTCGGACGGTCGTGCCAACTCCTCTGGCGATCCTCCGCATGTCAATGGCTTCCGTATCAAGGGTCGCACAGAACTCGATTGCTTGATCTCGCCCTGCGGATACGTGACGCGTCGAGACATGTATCTCCTCTCCCAGCAGAAAGGCTGCTAGCACACCGACACCAAACCTTCCTGCGCGAAGGACCTTGGATCGACCATCCGATCCCTCGAATCTCTCACGCCATGCAGGAGAAGCTCTGAAGCTGGCTCCTGCTCTGAGGAAGTAATCCCGAATCGTCTCCGCTAACATGCCGATGCCCCGGTCAGCAACAACCAGCCAACAGCTCTCGTCCGGCATACGATCCAGTGTAACCACAACATCGGCGCCTAGTTCCTCCAACTCGCATCCGCTGTCCGAGTCACAGTGGCCAGGATGCTCGCGCAGCTCCCTAACCGCATCAACGGCATTCTGAACGAGCTCACGGACTCCACAATCCAGCCGATTGCCGTAGAGGGGCCGGACCAGGAGCTTCAGGATCTCTGCACTTCCCACGCCGAAAGCAACGTGGCAAGGGATGTAGTCCACGGTTCTCGCGAACTCCTCTTCGTTATCCAGATTGGAAAAGATCCGCCTGACACTAAGCCCAAGCGGCCTCAGCTTAATGACAGGGCCGTACACCTCGCCGAGGACTGCCCACGAAGTGTCGAGTTCATCCTGCACGCTATCGATCCAATGTCTGATCTTCAGGTAGGTTCTCCCATCCGGAGGCTCAGCATAGACTACAAGAGCTTCTGGATCATCACTGGTCTGCTCAATGGCTCTCACTGCGGCAGTAGTCCGCCAATACGCGACGGAGCGAGGGCTCCGGAGGTCGTAGGAACGGAGTGCTTGGGCCGAAGCCCGGGTCGGTGACAGGTGGAGGAAGTCGGAAACACGTAGTAGTGCCATCAGAAACGCTGGGTGGATGCCCTTGTACTCGCGCCGGTCATAACGCTTCGCCAGATACTTCAGACAGGCCCGGATAGGCATGCCATGGCTTCTAGCTACAAAGCCAGCGATATCCCGAGCGTAGTCAGGGACACTCCTCAGCGAGGCGATCGGCACCGGGGAGACAGAATCAGCTGCAGTTGAGATGTCGTGGGCAAGCCGATGATGGTGACGCCGGATGAACTCCCCTATCAGGATGCGATCGCGCCTGGACATCTGTGCCGCGTCTGCAGGCGGACGCCGGACCGGTTCGGTATCTCCGAAGAGGCCATGGAGCTCGCGTGCATCGAACCGGGTTGCTTCAGCAAGGAACCTATCCCAAAGAACCGGCCACGGAGTGTCGTTGCACCATTTATCCGCTTCTGATGAAGTCTTTGGCGCAACAAGGCTCTGGAACTCGGCTTCACTTAAGGTCATGCCAAGATCATGGAGGGCTATGGCTAGGGCAAGCACTGCGGCATCGTCTGCACCAACAACCTCCCATGCCTCATCTGATATGAGGGAGCTGGCTGTTCGTAGAACGTGCGCAACATGCTCGTACCCGTGGTCTGTGTACTCAGGGAAGAAGACGAACCTGCTGGACTTGACGCGTCCCAGAATCTCCTTGAGCACAAGCGAGACTGCAGCATTGAGCTGCCCGTCCTCATCCAGGAGTGACTGCAGCTGCTCGGGGGTGCTCATCTACGGCTTGCACCTCCTCAGACCCGCGCTGAAGCGTAATCTGGGCAACGTCATGGTACCGAAATGTAACACACTGCTCTCGCGGCGACCAACTCCTGTAGCTCAAAGCGAGGCACAGAAACATGATCTGCAGATGGGTGGTTCGGTCCTCTAGGTCGGCGAGATGATCAGACTGTAGACAACGACAACTCAGACCTCCTGAAGCCCTGCAAGCACTCTTCTGCTTCCCGCAGTGCCGGGCAGGCGTGCAGACTGTCAGAGGGGGCATCAGATGGATCTGATCCGGTTCCGTGTATCTTGTCTGAGGTCTGAGGGGTCGGATCTTGTTCCGTGCATTCCCTGTACGGGTGTCTGGCTGGCGGGGTCAAGGGCTTCGTGACGAACGGGGTTCTGGACCACAGAGCGAAGGGAGGCGGCGGTCCGCTCCGCCCCGTGGAGAGCTCACGCCTGGGGATCCGAGCGCAAGGCTGCGTTTGGCCCTCGCGGCGAACGTCCTCAACAACATCC
>DHFO01000031.1 GCA_002402295.1 Caldiserica bacterium UBA4822 | reverse complement strand
GGCACGGTTCCAGCGTCACGTACAGTACACAGCCATCAAGTCGCCAATCTCTCAGTGTTTTCGCAGAAGCACGAATGGCCAGGATTTCAGCGTGCGCCGTTGGATCCTTCGACTGCTCGCGAGTATTATGCGCAAACGCCACCAGTTCGCCGCGCCGGGCTACAGCACAGCCAACTGGAACTTCTCCCTCATCACGGGCGCGCCTGGCCTGGTCGAGCGCAAGGCGCATGCATTCAATGTCACCAAGCAGCATAGTCAGAGTGGTGCGCCCGACAGGAANNCAGGAATCGAACCTGTAACCTACGGTTCCGTAGACCGTCACTCTATCCAGTTGAGCTACGGGCGCACAACCTTGATTGTATTGTGTTTTCTTCTCCACGCAAGCGCAGTGTGCGTGGAGAAGCAGCTCAGGTCGCTCCGGCGTCGGTCCGATTCGCGTATAATCTCAGATGAGATGAATACGGACATCGATGTGTGCGTGATAGGAGCGGGTGCGGCAGGCGCGATGGCGGCGCTGTCGGCGTCGAAGGTCCTCGACGGACTTGGTCTGACGGCGATGTCGGTTGCTGTCCTCGAAAGAAACCAGGTTCTGGGCAAGAAACTCGGAATTACGGGGGAGGGGCGTGCCAATCTTACAAATGATAGCTCCCCCACCGAACTTGTAGAAGCCTTCGGGGAGGATGGCAGGTTTCTGTACCCCTGCTTTTCCTTGTTTTCGCCTGATGACCTGGTAGACGTGCTGCGGGAAGCTGGTCTGGCCGTGAAAACGGAACGTGGCGGCCGGGTTTTCCCCGTTACGGACCGCGCTGCGGATGTCGTTCAGGCTCTTGGATTTCTTCTGTCGAAGGTGGGCGTGCGCCTGCGCTACTCCTCCCGGGTAACCGGGGTCGTTCCCCTGGACGAGGGCTTGCAAGTTGCGGTTGAGAACGGCGAGTCTATCCGGGCGGGAGCAGTAGTGCTGGCGACTGGCGGAAAGTCGTACCCCACCACCGGCTCGACGGGTGACGGCTATCGCATACTCGGTAACCTGGGACACCACATCAGTCCCGTGCTTCCTGGTCTGGTACCACTCTATTGTGAAGATTGGTGGCTTGGCGGCCTGGAGGGCGTCTCCTTGCAGGGGGTAGCGCTTGAGGCGCGCACTGGAGGCCGTATCATTGGCCGGATTGTTGGAGAAGTCATGATTACACGCCGTGGGATTGGAGGGCCAGCTGCCCTTTCAATGAGCCTGGCAGTGGTACCACATATTGCTCAGGGAGAATGCGTCGCCCTGGCACTTGACCTCCGGCCTGCCAAGTCCATGGAAGAGGTTTGCAGGGAGGTTACCGCATGCCACAGTGGCCAGGGTGTCCAGAAGTACTTGTATGCGTTTCTTCCAAGGAGGTTCGCCGACGCCGTGCTGGACCGTTGGGATATTGATGGGTCGTCTACAATGGTACTGAGTAGGAAGACTCTCGGCATGGCGGCTGCATTGGTGAAGAACACAGAATGGACGTGCTCTGGAAGCGGACCGCTGGCGTCGGCGATCGTGACGGTCGGCGGTGTTTCGCTGAGAGAGATTGATCCGCGGTCCATGCAGTCCCGCCTGGTGCCAGGGCTGTTTGTGGCAGGCGAGGTCCTTGACCTCCAAGCGAGAACGGGCGGTTTCAATCTGCAGGCGGCGTTTTCGACGGGATTCCTTGCTGGGAAAAGTGCAGCGGAATACGTTGCCAAACAGCGAAAACACGATAAACTTTAAAGGTTGAAGAGGAGGCAGACATGGCCGAAACTGGAACGACACGCGTTAAGCGCGGGCTTGCCGAGATGTTCAAGGGTGGCGTCATCATGGACGTTACCACTGTGGAGCAGGCAAGAATCGCGGAGCAGGCTGGAGCTGTCTCTGTCATGGCCCTTGAGCGTATTCCTGCCGATATTCGCAAGGAAGGAGGGGTCGCGCGGGCGGCTGATCCAGGGCTTGTCGAGCAGATCATGGAGGCTGTATCTATCCCCGTCATGGCAAAGGTTCGCATCGGGCACATTGCTGAAGCGCGAATACTGGAATACCTTGGCGTCGACTTTATCGATGAGAGTGAAGTCTTGACTCCTGCGGATGTGACCTACCACATTGACAAGTGGCAATTCAGAATACCGTTTGTGTGCGGAGCAAGGGACCTTGGCGAGGCGCTCCGTCGCGTCAGCGAGGGCGCTGCCATGATCAGGACCAAGGGAGAGCCTGGCACTGGAGATGTGTCGGAGGCGGTTACGCACATGCGCTCGGTCATGAACGGGATCCGCAAGGTGCAATCCCTACTTGAGGATGAGCTTGTCGTCGAAGCCAAGAACCTGGGAGTTAACGTCGAACTGCTCCGAGAAGTCAAGACGCTGGGGCATCTGCCCGTTGTGAACTTCGCTGCCGGCGGCATTGCGACACCAGCGGATGCGGCGCTCATGATGACATTGGGGGCTGATGGCGTGTTCGTGGGTTCCGGTATCTTCAAGAGCTCAGACCCGCTGCCTCGGGCAAAGGCAATCGTCGCCGCGACGACGTATTGGAACGACCCGAAAGTTGTGACCGAGGTCAGCAAGGGGCTGAAAGAGGGTATGTCTGGCATAGACGCTCGGACCCTCGCAGAACTTGACAAAATGCAGGTACGGGATAATTAGACGTGACCATCGGAGTATTAGCCCTCCAGGGAGACTTTCGGGAACACGCGAGAATGACCTTGGCGCTTGGCGCGGATGTACGGCTCATCCGGCAGCCCGAAGACCTTAGAGGAGTGGACGGACTGATTCTTCCGGGGGGCGAAAGCACCACGATGGGAAAACTAATGGGCAGCTTCGGGCTGGATCACGCGATTATGGAATGCTTCAATAATGGCACACTGGCTATCTACGGAACGTGTGCCGGCATGATTCTGCTTGCGCGGGAAATCCAGGACAGAACCGATCAACCGCGTCTGGGGCTTCTGGACGTGACTGTCCGCCGGAATGCCTTTGGACGGCAGAAAGAGTCAAGTGAGGAGGACCTGGCCGTCGAAGGACTCGATCCCCGGTTTCATGCTATCTTCATCCGTGCGCCGGTGATTGTTCGTACTGGGCCGGAGGTGAAGGTTCTGGCCGCTGTTTCGGAAGGTCCGGTATATGTTCAACAGGGCAGAATACTTGTCTCGTCCTTTCATCCCGAACTTGGGACCGATACAAGAATACACCAGCAGTTCTTGCGCTTAGCAGCGCAGAGTCATACTCAGGAGGTCTAGATGTCTGGGCATTCCAAGTGGCACAATATTCAGGCCAAGAAGGGCGCCGAGGACGCCAAGCGTGGGCGCACGTTTACCAAGATCACACGCGAAATTATCATCGCTGCAAAAGCTGGCGGGGGAAACCCGGAAACTAATTCCCGGCTGCGAGCCGCTGTGGAAAAAGCCAAGGCTGCTGGTATGCCCAATGACAATGTGAAGAAGGCTATCATGCGGGGTACCGGCGAGATGGAGGGTGTCACCTACGAGGAAACAACCTACGAGGGATATGGCCCCAATGGTACGGCGTTTATCATCATGGCATCGACGGACAACAAGAATCGCACCACCTCGGAAATCAGACGCATCCTGTCACAGCACGGCGGCGCCCTGGGAGAGAACGGGTCTGTGAGCTGGGGATTTGAGCGGAAGGGCTCTCTCGAGATAGACGCTGGCGGCAGGTCTTACGATGACCTTTTCATGATCGCAGTGGACAGCGGGGCGGAGGATCTCAAGCAGGATGAGGAGAATACCACGGTCATCACCGGGCCCGAAGATGTGTACAAGGTTCGTCAGGCTCTGGAGGCCGCCGGAATACCGGTTAAGTCCGCATCTCTTGTGATGATTCCCAAGACTCTGGTGCCCGTTGCTCTGGAGGACGCGCGCAAGATCGCGCGCCTTGAAGAGGCACTTGATGAACATGACGACGTGAGCGACTACTTCTCCAACTATGAAATGAGCGACGAGATTATCCAGCAGCTGGAGCAGGAAAGCTGAGAAGCAATGCTCACTCTCGGCATTGACCCCGGACTGGCGCGCATTGGTTATGGTGTCGTCTCATCCGAAGGCGATGCCATGGCCCTGCTGGGTTATGGGTGCCTCGAAACAAACAGTTCTAGCCCCTATGCCGAGCGCCTCAAGTTCATCTATGATGGAGTTCGGCGTCTCGTACGCAGGTACAGCCCGGATGCAGTGGCACTGGAGTCGTTGTTCTTCTTTCGCAATGCGCGTACTGTCATGAAAGTCAGCGAAGCTCGCGGGGTCATTGTCCTCGCTGTCGGTACGTACCACATCCCGACCTTTGAGTACACGCCTCAGCAGGTCAAGCTGGCAGTGGCATCCTATGGGCTTGAGAGCAAGAAGAATGTCGAGGCTGCTGTGCGCCAGATTCTGGGACTCGAGGAACGCATAACCCCTGATGATACGGCTGATGCCGTTGCCATTGCTCTGTGCCATACGTTCACCGGGTCGTACCGCGAAGCCCTTCTTGCCGAGGCTTCTGATGATTGCACTGATTAGGGGCAACGTTTATCGCAAGACCGACTCGGCACTGGTGGTAGTCGCCGGTGACATCGGCTACGAAGTGCGTGTTATTGACACTTCCGTGTTCGAGGTCGGGGAGGATGTCGAGTTGCAAACGTATCATGTAGTCAAAGAGGACCGGCAGGAACTCTACGGGTTTGCTAACGGACTGGAATACCAGGTCTTTGCGGATTTGGTGGAGCACGTCCCTGGCGTGGGCGCCAAGACGGCTCTGAATCTGCTGCGGGCGACGACGGCGGCACGCCTTGTTGAGGCGGTGCGCGAGCAGAATGTGGCGCTGCTTACATCCGCTCCTGGCATTGGAAAGAAGAACGCTGAGCGTATCCTGATTGAACTGCGTCCCATCGTGAATCGAAAGTATGCCGAACTTGTTGCAACCGAGGCACCCCTTCTGGAGCCCAGCATACTCGCGGACGTGGAAATGGCTCTGAGGTCGCTTGGATATTCACAGCGAGAGATCAGCGGGGCTGTCAGTCAACTGGGCGATCCCGCCGACCGTGGTGCGGAAGAACTGGTGCGTGACGCGCTTCAACTGCTTTCGGAGAAGTAGCCAATGGCAGCAGGAACAGACAAGCATGTGCGGCTCAAGCAGGTATCGGCGCCTGCTGTCACCAGCGCCCCACCGGACACTGATGCAGCTGGAGCTACAGTCCGACCGCGGCGGCTGGACGACTTTGTCGGCCAGGAGCAGATCCGGCGCAACCTTGCCATATTCGTGAAGGCTGCTATCAGCCGAAACGAACCACTCGACCACTGTCTGCTCTATGGACCTCCCGGCCTTGGCAAGACGACGTTATCGCAGATTATCGCTACTGAGCTGGGGGTACGATTCAAGTACACGAGTGGAGCAGCGTTGACTCGCGCAGGGGACCTGGCAAGCATTCTGGCTTCGCTGCGCGAGCGCGATGTGCTGTTTGTTGATGAGATCCATCGCTTGCCTGCCGCTGTGGAAGAGAGCCTGTATTCTGCAATGGAGGACTTTCGGCTGCCCATCATCCTTGGCAAGGGTCCGAGTGCCAAGACGCTGACGATTCGACTCAAACCCTTCACGCTGATTGGAGCGACGACGCGCTTCGGGATGCTTTCAGCCCCACTTCGCGACCGGTTTGGAATAGTCATGCGCCTTGATCCCTACAACGAGGAGGAGCTTGCCTTGATTATCGCACATGCGTCCGAGCGACTTGGGACGGTTGTGGAACCACCGGCGGCATGGCGTATTGCAGCCCGGTCGCGAGGGATTCCCCGCATTGCCCTCCGGAATCTCAAACGGATCCGGGACTACATGGCCTATGCAGGTGCCGAGGTAATCGATGTGAAGCTTGTTGATGAGGCCTTCTCACGTCTGGCAATTGACCGGTACGGCCTGCTGGACATCGACCGTCGCCTGCTGCGTGCAATTGACGAGAAGTTCAGAGGTGGACCCGTAGGGCTTGACAGTCTTGCGTCGGCCATTAATGAGGACCCAGAAACAGTTTCGGTGGTTATCGAGCCATATCTGGTGCAGTTGAACTTTATCGCTCGCACGGCGCAGGGACGGGTCATGACAGATCTAGGCCGGAAGTACCTGGGGGACTCCGACCGTGCCGCAGGGGGTCACGAGGAGCTTCTGTTCTGACCGGTGAAGATGGGTCAGGCTTGATAATGTGCTCGAAGCCGGTATACTGACAGGAGTTTAGGTATTGCCCAGGTTTGCGGAGAGATGGCCGAGTGGCTGAAGGCACTCGCCTGCTAAGCGAGTGGGTGGATAAAACCGCCTCCCGGGTCCAAATCCCGGTCTCTCCGCCATTTTGCGTTGAAGGCGTGAGTCATGCTTCTTGCCATTGATGTCGGAAACACCAACATAGTCTTTGGTCTGTTTGATGGCGAAGTCCTGCGTGAGAGCTGGCGGCTTACGACTGACAGGGGCAAGACCGCCGATGAGTATGGCGTCTTTCTGCGAAGCCTGTTCGACAGTTCTGACAAACTGCCGCGTGACGTGACATCCGTCATTCTAGCATCCGTTGTCCCGCCTCTTGCGCCTATCATGCGTCGCCTTGTGGACCGGATGTTCCATTTGCAACCCATGCTCGTCTCGACGGCGTTGCACACTGGTATTTCGTGGGATGTTGAGTCTCCTGCGGAGATGGGAGCCGACAGGGTAGCCGACTGTGTAGGGGCATTCAGGAAATACGGAGGCCCATGTATAGTCGTTGACCTTGGTACTGCCACCACCTTTAACTATGTGAGTGGCGATGGTCGGTACCTGGGGGGATCAATCGCTCCTGGTCTGTTGAACTCCAGTGAATTGCTGTTCAGCCGCACAGCCAAGTTGCCACGTATTGAGCTAGAACGTCCTACCACGAGCCTTGGCATCGACACGGTCACGCAGATGCAGATTGGTGTCGTCTGGGGAGAGGTATTCATGGTCGATGGCATGATCGAACGTATGCGACATGATGGCGGTCTCTCGGATGCGAAGGTTGTCGTGACTGGTGGGCTTGCCCCTGTCGTTGTTCCCGGGTTGCGTGCGGAGTGTATTCATGACCCGACGCTGACCCTGGATGGTCTTCGCATGGTTTTTGAATTGAACAGCGACGGACTGCCATGAGGATAGGCTCGCTTCAACTTGATGGGCGCGGGATTCTGGCGCCGCTGGCTGGGTATGGCGACTCGCCATTTCGCGTGTTGTGCCGTCGTTATGGAGCGGCCATGGTGTATACCGAAATGGTTTCTTCACTCGGAATACGCTTTGGTAATGCCAAGACCATGGAGATGCTCGCATTTGATCCCGCAGAGCGTCCTGTGGACTTCCAGTTGTTCGGGGCCAGGCCGGATGCCATGGCACGAGCTGCCTCGGTCCTGACCGAAGCGGGGGTTGATGCGGTAGACATTAATATGGGGTGCCCGGAGCCTAAGATCGTCAAGACGGGCGCGGGGTCTGCACTTCTCAAGGACCTGGCACTCGTTGATGCCGTCACTGCTGCGGTTGTTCATGCAACACCTCTGCCTGTCACAGTGAAGATACGGAAGGGCTTCCAGATCGATGACAATGTTGTAGAGGACATTCTTGGCATTTGTGAGAAGAATGGCGTGGCAGCCCTGGCTATCCATGGCAGCACAGCCGTTCAAGGCCGGTCTGGTGCGAAGGATTGGGATGTCATAGCTTCGGCGAAGGAACACGCCGCGATTCCCGTCATAGCAAATGGTGGTGTGAAAACCGCGCAGGACGCACAGAGGTTTCTTGCCTACACGAAGTGCGACTATGTCATGGTAGGTCGGGCAGCTCTGGGTAATCCATGGGTGTTCGAACAAATCAACGGAATATTGGGTGGGGCGTGCCCCAGGGAAATAGGTGTTGATGAGAGGTTTAGCGTCATGCAGCAGCATGTGGACCTGGAGATTGCCTTGAAAGGCGAGGCGAACGGCGTCAAGGAAATGCGCAAACATCTCTCGTTCTACTTCAAGGGTCTGCCGGAGGCGACAACGTATCGGGGGCGTATCAACCAGATCACCGGAGCAGCTGAGCTGAAAGGACTGCTGGACGAATACCACAACATATGTGTGAATGCGGGCGAGGAGGTTTACCATGAAGAACGATGAAGAAGAGCATTTTGACGAAGACATTGAAATAACCAATTCACGGGAAGAGGATGAGCAGGAGAAACTGTACATCAGTCCCGTACAGCACAAGAAAATGCTGGAGGAGCTGGACAGGCTGAAGACGAAGGACCGCCTCCGTATCGCCGAACGTATCAAGGAGGCGAAGAGTTTTGGCGACCTGTCCGAGAACGCAGAGTACGAAGAGGCAAAGAAAGAACAGGCATTCATCGAAGGCACGATCATGGATTTGGAACGACAACTTGAGCACGCTGTCGTGGTTGATCCAGAAGACGTAGCTACCGGTGAAGTTCATATGGGGTGCAAAGTGCAGGTTGTCGACCTCGACACGGGGAAGGCACGCTGGTTTACGATCGTTGGTAACCTCGAAGCCAACCCCATAGAAGGGCGGATATCGATTGACAGTCCTGTAGGCAAGGCCCTCGTGGGCAAGCATGAAAAGGAAACAGTCATCGTGCGCATCCCGAGGGGACGGGTATCCTATAAGATTCTGAGCATAGAAAGGATGTAGACGTGCTGGAGTTGAACGAAATAGAGCAGAGCCGGAAGAACAGGATTGCCGAGATCCGCGCCCAGGGTATTGATCCCTTTGGACGGAGATTTGATGGGGCCCTTCCTGTCATCTCTGTCCTCGAACGGTGGGAAGCGTTGACGGGTCAGACGGTACGAGTGCGGGGAAGGGTCATGGCTATTCGGGGCCATGGCAAGGCATGTTTCCTGGTGCTTGCAGACATGTCAGGACGCATTCAGCTCTACGTTCGTTCTGATGATCTCCAGGAGCCGGGATACGAGTGGTTCAGACAGTATATCGATTCAGGCGACATCATCGGAGTCGAAGGCTCGCTCTTTGTAACACGGACCGGGGAGAGAACCATCGCTGTGTCCAAGGTATGGCTTCTCTCAAAGGCGGTTCGAACATTGCCCGAGAAGTTCCACGGACTTACCGACGTGGAGCTGCGCTATCGGCGCAGATACGTTGACCTCATGGTCAATACTGATGTGCGCGATACCTTCGTCATGCGGTCAACAATCGTGTCCAATATACGCACGTACTTGACTGCCAGAGGCTATCTCGAGGTTGAGACACCCATGCTTCAGCCAATTGCCGGTGGAGCAACAGCTCGTCCGTTTGTCACTCATCATAACGCACTGGATGAGGATCTCTACCTGCGAATCGCGCCTGAACTCTACCTCAAACGACTGCTGGTAGGGGGTTTCGAGAGAGTGTTTGAAATCAACCGCAGTTTCAGGAACGAAGGCATTGATACTGTACACAATCCAGAATTCACCATGATGGAACTGTACGAAGCCTACTCGGACCTGGATGGCATGATAAGCCTCACGGAGGACCTGATCCTGAAGTTGGCGAATGAGGTGACCAGAAGTCCGGTTGTCCAGTTTGGCGACCAGACTATCCACTTTGCTGGCCCATTTGCTCGCACCACGTTTGACCACGCCCTGCGGCAGTACGCTGGGCTGAGTCTGGAAGACCTCCGCGATCCCATGGTGGCACGCCGCGCGATTGAGCAGTTTGGGATTCACATGGACAAATCATTCGAGTATGCCAATGTGGTCAATGAGGTATTTGACAAGATGGTGGAACCGAATTTCGTCGACCCAACATTTGTCCACGATTATCCGGTGGAGATATCCCCACTGGCCAAGCGTATGCCCGATCAGCCACATCTCGTGCAGCGCTTTGAGCTGTTTGTAGGTGGTATGGAAGTGGCCAATGCGTTCACGGAGCTGAATGACCCGATAGACCAGGAGGAGCGGTTTGCTGAACAGGCTGCTGCGAAAGCAAGCGGCGACGACGAGAGCCAGTCCATGGATCTGGACTATGTACGTGCCCTCCAGTATGGCATGCCGCCAGCAGGTGGCCTTGGAATTGGTATTGACAGGCTGGTTATGTTGCTGCTGGGGCAGGAGTCTATACGCGATGTCATCCTGTTCCCTGTCTTGAAGCGAAGGGAACAGCAGGACTGACGACTCTCCTGCTTCATACGAGTGTCGATGGCCCGACCACAGATTCAATACAGATGTAGCGAGTGTGGCTACATCAGTGTTTCCCGGCTTGGCAGGTGCCCAGAGTGCGGATCATGGGGAACGTTTGTCGAGGAAGCCTCTGAGATGGAACCCCGGACGGGCGTAGTACAGGATGCGGCTAGGTCTGTTCCACCCGAATCGGAACTACGTGTGGAATTGGACAGCATCCAACCCGAGCAGCGGCTGGTGACCGGAATCGGTCCCTGGGACGAGGTGCTTGGGGGTGGGCTGGTAGTAGGGTCTACCATCCTGGTTGGTGGCGAGCCGGGGATCGGCAAGTCCACGCTCGTGCTTCAGATATCTGGGGCGTTGGGACAAGTTGGCAAGGTCCTCTATGTCAGCGGCGAGGAGTCCCGTTCCCAGATCCTTGGCCGCTTGCGCCGTCTTGGTTTGAATCCCGGTAATCTCTTGCTGGCAACCACTAACTCTCTTGCGGGCGCCCTGGCAATGGCAGAGCAGGTGCGACCCGTGGCCCTCATCATGGACTCGCTTCAGTCGTTCTCGCCGGATGACGAGGTGTTCGGTTCCGGGACGCCCGCTCAGCTTAAAGCTACTGCTGCGGCAATCTCCGGGTTCTCGAAGAAAACCGGAGTTTCAGCCCTTATCATTGGGCATGTTACCAAGGACGGAACCATCGCTGGTCCGAAGTACGTCGAACATCTGGTAGATGGAGTGCTCTACATGGAGGGCGATCGGTTTGGAGCGTACCGGTTGCTGCGAGCAGGTAAGAATCGCTACGGGAGAAGTGGGGAAACAGGATTCTTCGAAATGACATCCAATGGACTCGTGCCCATAGCAGATCCATCGAGCGCGTTCGTGAGTGATGTTCACAACCTGCAGCCTGGCTCTGTCGTTGTGCCTGCCGCACAGGGCAGCTTCGCCGTACTTGTCGAGGTGCAGGCACTTGCGGCCACCAGCTACCTTCCATCTCCTCGCCGGATCGCTACCGGGCTGGACTATGGTAGGCTCATGATTGCTCTTGCCATTCTGGAGCGGAGGGCTGGAACCAGCGCAGGTGGAAAGGACATATACGTGAACATCTCAGGGGACTTCTCCGTCGAGGACCGCGGCATCGACCTGGCGCTCGGATGGTCTCTGTACAGCGCACTCCGCAACATACCGGTCCGGGATGCTGTCATGCCTGTTGCAGAACTAGGACTGGCGGGTGACCTGCGGCCAGTCTTCAACCTTCATCGAAGGGTCGAACTTGGAGCGCGTATGGGGTTCAGGGAATTCGTGATCAGCGATAAGGCACGTGATGATTTGAGTGACCTCAACGGAATCACGCTGCACCGCAAGCGCTATATGACAGAGGCGATCGCCATTGGCTTCCCCCGCGGGGCAGGGGCTGCACCGGACGTAGGCTAACCGAGGAACCATGCCTCGCAGGGACGTCGCTGCTGTCATTGTTGCTGCGGGGAGCAGTAGTCGGTTCCACAGAAGCAAGGTGTTCACTTCGTTTGGTGGACGGCCCCTCATATGCACAACCCTCGAATCGTCCTGTCGCCGCTACGTACGGCACCTTGTGCTTGTATGCCGGCCCGAAGACATGGGCAGAATGAAACGGGTGCTGAAGCGTTGTGTGCTGCCTGCACGTCTTGACATTACTATTGTTTCCGGGGGAGCAACGCGCTCGGAAAGCGTTGCGCGCGGGCTCAGTGCTTTGTTGGGAAAGGGCGCGGATACAGGGGACTGGGTGCTTGTCCACGACGCGGCGAGACCACTGGCGGACGCAGCGCTTGTAGGAAGGCTCCTCAGTGCCAGGCGTCCCGGCGTGGATGTAGTGATTCCGGTGGTTCCCGTTGCAGACTCGCTCAGGCATATCGGGGCTACTTCAAGTGAGGCGGTCGACCGTCGAGACCTTGCAGCTGTTCAGACGCCCCAATTGTGCCGTATCGAGGCGCTTGTCCGTGCGCTTGGGACCCAAGGGACAAACGGCCTCGCATTCACAGACGAGGCTTCACTTATCGAAGCGGCCGGTGGTCAGGTGGTGACCGTTGAGGGCGATGTACGCGCCAGCAAGGTGACGTTACCCGGCGACGCCCGTTTTCTCGAGGAAGTCTATCTGGGCAGCACGGCAACCGTAGTCGGATTCGGATACGACGTTCACCGGTTTGCACCCGGTCGCTCTCTCGTCTTGGGAGGAGTTGGCATTCCAGATGGCCCCGGGCTTGATGGAACATCGGATGCGGATGCCGTTCTGCATGCACTTATGGATGCTATTCTGGGCTGTGCTGGCGCAGGTGACATCGGAGCCATGTTCCCGGCCTCCGACACCCAGTACGTTGGCATAGACAGCGCAATCCTGCTGTCGCGGGTCCTGGGCGACCCGCGTGTCCGGAGAATTGGAATTGTCTCAGTTGATGTTACAATCATTGCCGAACGTCCGAGGCTGGGTGCTTACCAGGCACCGATGCGCAAACGCATAGCGTCGCTTCTCCACGTGGGAGTATCCCGAGTGAACATCAAAGTCACCGGCAACGACACGATCGGATGGATCGGCCATGGCGAAGGTATTGCTACGCTGTGTGTCGTAACAGCCCTGCGCCCCCACCAAGAGTCAATAACCGTACGCTGAGAGTTTGTGGCCGGCACCCCCGGCATTGCTTTCTGCATCCTGCTCCGGTTGCATCGGGCCACGGCACATGTTCCGCTCAGTACTGTTGCTTCCTTCCGGACCTGGCAGAGTTCAGAGATTCCCATTGCATGGTGTGCAGCCTTCAACGCGCTCAACAGAAGCTGTTTCGGAAACACCAGCCCCGCACTCTCAGCATGGATCCCGGTAAGCGGATTCCGGGCTGCAGGGCACCGCTGTCTCCCCATCCTGTACGGCAGGAAGAGTATATCCGACGGTTCTGCTATCGTCAACCTCGGGTAGGTCTCGTACTATTCAAGCTTCGTAAGGGCAATGGATAACTCTTGCGTCTGAGCTGCGGAAATGGTAACGTCCGTCGACCATGGCAGGTAGCCCGGGAGTTCAAGGTAGATCTCGTGCGTCCCTTCCTTCAGGGTTGTGAACGTGTATGGCGTAATCTGTCTTGTGGGTTGTCCGTCGATGCTGATAGCTGCTCCTGAAGGATCTGTCACGACAGTCAGGCCCCCGAGGCCAAGGTCGAGCGTGTACCCTCTTGTGCAGGTAGCGCCTTCCTTTACGGTGATGGTGTCGGTAATGTCCTTGCTTCCTTCGAACTTCAACACCAAGCTGTACTCGCCAACCGGAAATCGATCGAGTTTGAGTGGAGTCACGCCCCTGGATGTCCCGTCAATGATGACCTCAGCCCCAGGCGGCGTGGAAGAAATGTCGAGCTTACCATAGGCCGGTATCAGAGAAAAGTCTTGAACTGTTTCAGTCGGATCCGACAGGTCGACCGTGCGAGTCACCGGTGCGTAGCCTTTGAGTGCAACTGTCAGCGCATAATTGCGCGGCTTGAGTCCGGGTACAGTAAGTGGTGTCACCCCTTTGACTGTGCCGTCCATGGTAACCGTAGCGCCTGCGGGAGTAGAAGTAATCACAAGGGAATACGCTGCATGCGTCATGTTTGCAATAACCTGGGTCGTAGAGCCGCGCACTGCCACAACTGTCCCAGTCCACGGTTCCCACCCTTCCATTCGGATCTCGATCGTGTGGGAGCCAGGAGTCGTACCACTGACAACCAGAGGTGTGGCGCCGACCTCAACGCTGTCCACGTATACGGTTGCACCCGAAGGAAATGAGCGTACGTTGAGGGAAGCTTGGCGTCCCTGCAGCACAAGGACCCCGCCGACAACTACAAGTACAGCTACAACCAGCACTATCCAGAGCCTGTTTCGCCGTCGTGACGCTGGAGGTGGATTTGACTTGTTGCCTGGCGGAACCTGTGAAGTGCGGGACTCCTGCAGACTCCCCAGCAGTTGGTCAATCCGGTCAGATGCTCCAGAGTGTTCTTCCGGCATGTTGAGCCTCCACTAGTATAATCGCCTCGTCACTGCGCTGAGGACGTCCTCGAAAACTTCTGAGGCCGGGCGCGCTGCATCGATAACAACCCATCGCTCGGGTTCGTCTGCAGCTATTCGGAGATACGCGGCACGCACGTCTCTGAGATAGGAGCCTCGCTGCTCAATGCGGTCGAGATGAGGTTTCCGCGCCAGCGAAACGTCAGGGTCGATATCGAGAAGTAGGGTAAGGTCAGGAGTCAGCCCTTCCGTTACCAAGTTCATGAGCGAACGCACCCGCTCCTCCCCGACCCCTCCTGCGACGCCCTGGTAGGCGACTGATGAATCGGCGAACCGCTCGGCGACGACGATAGTTCCGCGGGCCAGAGCAGGCCCGATAACTTCATCGATGTCCTGTCTGCGGTCCGCTGCAAACAGGAGGACCTCCGAAAATGCAGAAAACAAGAGCCCGTCACGCATGAGAATCTCTCGGAGGCGCTTGCCCAGCGCTGTTCCACCAGGCTCGAACGTGTGCGTCACATGCCACGACCGTTCAATGAGCGCCTTCTCAAGGCGGTCAGCCTGTGTGCTCTTACCACAGCCGTCAATCCCTTCAAGAGTAATGAATAGGGGACGGTTGCTCATGACTTCTCTTCTGGCGCGCCAGGCCTGGGCTTCATCTGAGGTGAGTAGACAACAACTCGGCGGAACGGCTCAATTCCCTCACTTTCGCTGAACAAGCCCAGCCGCTCCGCGAGCCTGTGCTGAACGCGCCGCTCGAGAGCATTCGAATAGGGCAGCTCCCGCGAAGAGCATGACACAGCGGCTTCACGCATAATACTGACCCATTCCCCGTACTGGTCTCGGTTCACCGATATTGAATGAATGCGTCTCAGCAAGTCCTTCACAGCGGCTAGGTTATTCTTGCTGGTCGTATAGAGGGGAAGTCCCAGTGCTTCGGCCCGCTCCACCAGAAAGGGCTTCTTGGAAGCCACCGTGTCACTGAGCAGAACAATGTCGGCGTCTTCGATTGTTCGGGCGATGTCAACGTTCGTGCGAAGGCTGTGCGCTGCACGTTCAATGTAACTCTGACTGACGCCTTGAATGTAGACTCGGGTGATTGAGTCTTCGGCCCAGAGTTGGGCAGCACCTTCATCGGATGCCACGGCAGGGGGAGCGACAGAAGACTCGACAACAAAATCCCTGCCAGAGGTTCTTCTGCGGATTTCAGGGTGGGCCTCGAACCCTCGGAGTACCCTGTCGACGACGTCAGCCAGATTCCTATAGACCGCAAGAACATCTCGTTCACGCATCTCGATGAGGACGTCAAAAGTGGGTGCTGCCTTCCGCTCGAGGACGCTCTTCTGAGTACCTCTGCGCTGAGCCTCCTCATCGCTCAGCGTGACTGTCTGTATTCCCCCGAGGAGGTCAACGAGTGTGGGATTCGTAATCAGGTTTCCAAGGTCATTGCCGTGAGCCGTGCCAATGAGTTGTACTCCTCGTTCCGCAATAGTCCGGCACGCCTGAGCCTCCTCAATGCGCCCTATCTCATCAATGACGATGACCTCAGGGTTGTGGTTCTCGACTGCCTCGATCATGATGTCGTGTTGTTCCTTGTTGAAGGGGACCTGCATCCGCCGAGAAGAACCAACGCCGGGATGAGGCACGTCGCCATCCCCCCCGATTTCGTTGCTCGTGTCCACGATAATGACTCTCTTGTTCAGCGTGTCGCTGATGTAGCGGGATGCCTCGCGCAGAAGTGTGGTTTTCCCGATGCCGGGCCTGCCAAGTATGAGAATGCTCGAGCCCTGTTTGACGAGGTCTTCGATGATCTCGATCTTCCCGAACAACGCCCGGCCAACCCTGCATGTGAGCCCAACTACCTCATTGTGCCTGTTTCTGATTGCAGAAATACGATGGAGCGTCTGTTCGATGCCTGCGCGGTTGTCACGGTCGAATTCGCCTACCTTGGACACGACATACTCGATGTCTGCCCGTGTCACCGGTACATCGCTGAGCGCCACAAAGTCGAACTCGAATCGTGCCTCCGGAACACGCCCCAGGTCAAGGACGACTTCAACCAGTTCATCAAAACGGTTGAGGCGCTCTAGCGTCTCCCGAATAGGTTCCGGGAGTATAGCTAGAAACGCTTGAGTGTCGTAGTCGTGGACTGCCATGATAGTCCCCTCTCCTGCAGCGCCAGTGCGATCGTATCTGTTACCTGTTCATATTCTCCGAACAAGCTGAAAAGGTCAAGTTCGTCAGTGTCCAGCGTGATAAGGGGAGCACGGGAGAATCCCTTCGCCCATGCATCGTATCGATTATTGAGCTTACGCAGATAGGAAGCAGGCAGCGACTTTTCGTACGGGCGACCTCGCGACTGAATACGTCGCGCAAGCGTGCGCGTTGAAGCACGCAGATATACGACCAGGTCTGGCGTGGGAAGGTTCTCGAGGAGGACCTCATAGAGCTGTCGGTACACGTCGTACTCCGTGCGTGGCAGTGCGATGCGCGCGAAGATCTCGGCGTCTTCGTAGAGCGTGCGGTCTACGATCTTCGCCTCCTGAAGTTCTCCTGCCTCTTTGAACAGTCTCAGCCGCTGCGCAAGAAAGAACAATTGTGACTGGAGACCCCATCTCTTGGGATCCTCGTAGTAGAGCTTCAGAAAGGGGTTCTGCTTGACTGGTTCTGGAAGCAGCGCAAGGTGCCACGTCTCAGCAAGGTGACGCGTGAGCGTCGACTTGCCAACACCAATATTACCGGCAATGGCTAGAAACAGCGTATGATCGGATTGTCCCCCTGTCGGGCGAGCCGTCGGAACGCTCATGGGTTCTTCAGTTGAGCGGGATCGAACGTATCCTGTTCCAAGACGTTCTGATAAAATGTTGTCCAAGACATTTTCTTGTTGCTCAGCCGGGAAAGTCGTCGCAGCTCTCTGAATCTCGACCGGTACAGAAAACGCACAAGGGAGTGACCGTACTCAAAAGTTGCGATAGATGCCACGTTGGCTAGCCCTTCCGGCGCCGGGGCAAGCTGGGCTTTCAGGAATGTTGTGGTATCGTCATGGGTCAACCGGTGCTGTATGATCTCAATGTCAAGTGCTGCCGAAACGTCCTCGACCAAGACCTGAAGAGTGGCAAGCAGACTCGTTTCCGGCTGCAGAGCTCCGTCGACCCCGGCGATGTTCTGCAACTCGAAGAATGCCAGCCCCGCGATGAATGTATCACGCTGGGTGTGAAATGGTAGACATGGGTCCCAAGCGCTCATGGCAGCCTGAATATAGGCCTTGCCGGGGAAGTATGTCATCATGAGATTGATCTCGTTAGAGAGCCACCGCCGCGACGGAAGAACGGGGCATACAACCTGTCTGCGGTCAATGGCCGTACCCTTGAGTGCGACTACCTCAGAATCATCGTACGGCTGATACATGCCAAGTGTGCTTCCCGGTACCGGGACCGATGCAACCCTGAAGCCAGGGAAGAACGAGTGCAGGCGCACAAAGTCGTTTGCAAGCCAGGTATCAATTGCCTGCTGGTCCAGGGGCCGCGCAAGAGAAGCGTCGAGCACGGCGGCAATGGTCTCACTGGGGTCACGCACTGCGTCTATGCGGAACGCAAGGTCACGGAGTTGGCGGCGCAGAGCATCGACCTCATGGGCTATTGAATCCCGAGCTTCGTCGAGCATCGTGTCGTCGAGCCCAGGGATGAGCATGTCTACTACGACGTCCCGGGTTGAATCGCCGGTGGCCGTAGATCGAAGCACCCTTGACTTCACTCCGTCCATATATTGCTGCGCCCTGGTGCAATGCTCTGCAATGGCCTGTTTGTCTTCGAAACTGCTTGCCTTTTCTCCAGCGTAGTCGAGATACTGGGCGATGATCTCGCATTCTTTGAGGGCAAGCTCACGGTGAGCAGCCGAGCGCAACTGGATCCGTTCAGCTGGAGCTGTTGGTGGCAGTGAGAGTTCTTCCAGCCTGTGGACCAGTGCTTTACCGCGAACGTACATCGGAAGCTCTGTAAGGTACAGTGCCTGATAGAGACCTCTGCGAGCATTGTGCAACTGCCACAAGCTGTCTGAAAAATAGCGGCCTTCCAGGAGTGCTGCGAGACTGCTCATGTATGAGCTGACAATGAGTGACGAGCGCTGCTCGGCGTTGTTCAGCTTCGCCTGTTGTAATCTCGTGAGTTCTTCCTGCATGTCGCGGAGGAACTGCTGCATCTGACTTGAGCTTGTTTCCGAGTAGTCTCCCAGGTGATAGAGATACCTGTGGGTACCAGTGCTCAGTGCGTCAACAGGAAGAAAGTAGCTGGTCTCGTCCTGGATATCTTGAAGCAGTTCGCCGTACTTGGACAGGACTGATTCCGACCGGCTTGGGGCTGAACGTCGCTCTGCATGCCCATGCCTGGCATGAGAACGGTGCCCCGGTCTCTGTCCTCCGCCTCTCGGGGCTGTTCTCTTGTCAGCGCCCGCAGGACCCTGTCTTGGTTGACTCGTCATGAAATCGGTCCTATCTCCAGGGGTTGGAGTGAATCCGGAATGGCAATGCCGAACAGAGAATCCCACCTGCGCATAAACTTCTTGTAGGTAGTATCGGCGTTGACTGTGGGAAGTGTCTGCTCCAGCAGCCGAGCGCGGTCGTTGAGCACCAGCTGGAACTTCTTGTTGGCAAGCGCATCATTAACAAGCTTCTCCCCGGCCTGCTCAAGCGTCAGCACTCGTCCGTGGGTATCGGTGTAATTCCAGTTCCATGTTGCATAGTACTCCTGTACTTCACTTGCCGAGACTGTCGTCTTGGCGGTAAGGAACTGCTCATAGGCGTTGGAGTTGGCACGCAGCTCGATGTAGGACCGCATGGGGGCCGACCTGAGCCGTGCCTCTTCCTGCGTGTCGCCGGAGACCACATGTTCGCTCACATAGGCGTTCACTGCAGCATCAACTGCTGATGAGTCCAGCGTGATGCCAAGACTAGCCGCCTTTGCCACTTGAGCATGCATGACGATGAGACGCTTGATAGCCTCCTGTCGAAGACCTGCTATGAGATACTGGGTCTTGGGGTCGGCTGGGTCGGCTAGTTCCAGCCGTGACTTATAGTATGTACTCGTCGCATCAAAAGGTAGGTCTGTCATCATAGCTGTCACATGGTCGTTGAGAACAGCTTCCTTGCCAACATAGAATGCGACATCCCGTGAGGCGCCCACAACTTGTACCCCCGTGGTCGCTCCTGCTGCCACGATTGCAAGCAATACTACGCATGCCACGACCACGCGGGCGTGTGAGTGCACACGCGGCGCCGTGGTCGTGTCCAGTTTCTTCCTGTTGGAAACACCTGCCATACCTACTGTGCGGACGGGGTCACCGCGTCCGATGAACCTGACGTGGTTCCGCCCTTGCCAGTTGCCTTGATAATCCACTGTCCAATAGCAGAAAAGACCTTTCCGGGCCCACGATTGAACCATCCGGCAAGCCTCGACCACGTACCCTGACGCACGGGAAACTGCTCTTTGAGTTGCACAATGAATGCAGCTTTGGCGTCTGCCTTGCGTTCATCCTCGAGTGCTGTTTTGACCTTGTCGTATGTTGTCTTGTCAGTAAGGGTCGCCTTGACAAATGGCTTGCGGTCGACGAGTTGAAGGATCTCGTAAGAAGAACCATAGACAATTGGTTTTGAGTACTGTCCGACCTTGAGCCCTTTAAGTGCATTAAAGCGAATGTCGTCGCCCGTTTCCGAGAAGTAGTCGAGGACACCGCCTGTCTTGGCATCAGAGTCGGTAGAGTACTTGGTAATAGCAGTCTTGAACGAAAGCCCTTTCTGAAGCTCGCCGTACACCTTGTTGGCCGAGGCTTCAGCAGCCTTGGCCCCCGCTGTCTGGTCGCCCGTGCCGAACCCAAACACAATATGCAGCGCCTTCACGGTCTCGGGGGTGTCGTAGATGGAGCTCACTGGTTCCTCAGCGATCTTGTGGATGATGTGAAACCCGAATTCGGTCTGAACCGGCCCGACAATGTCGCCCACTTTCGCCGCAAACGCCGCAGTCTCGAACTCCTTTACCATCTGTCCCTTGGTGAAGAAACCCAGGGCTTCGTATCTAGCCGAATCGGAAGTTTCCTTGTTGAGTTCCGCGGCCTTCTCCTGGGCGTACTTGGCAAAGTCAAAGCTCGAGCTCTTCTGCTTCTCTGCTACGATGTCGTCATAAATCGCCTGGGCTTCCTTCTTTCTTGCGGAGATGGTCGATGCCGAGTCATTTTCACTGTCAATGGTGATCAGGAGATGGTCAGCATTGACTCGCCCAACGGAGGTGAAGTACGACGTGACATCCGCGTTGGTGACGCTGACGGTACCCTCAATTTCCGCGGTAACCGCGTCAACCAGCAGCTGCTCTTCAACGTAGGGCTGAAGCTGCTCGCGCAGCTTTTCCTTGTATTTGTCCATCGAACCGAACTGCGCTACGACGGCGTCATTGAAGGCCTGAGTATCCGTTCCGAACTGCTCCTCGGACTGCTTCACCGCATTGTCGACCTCGGTGTCAAGAGAGGTCTTGAGTTTGGCTGGGTCAGCAGTCATGTTCTTGGACTTGGCGTACTGCAAGAAGAGCTCCTGTTCGATGGATGTGTCGATGACGTTCTTCCTGACGGAATTCAGTGTACTTGCATACTCCGGACTCGTAAGGTCCATGCCATATTGCTTGTACATATCAATGTAGTTCTGAATGCGCGCATCAATATCTGACTGAAGCACGGTCCCAGGGCCCACCTGATAGGCAATCCCGCCGGACGCCCCCCTGATTCCAAGAATCGTACCCCCCGTCAGGAGAACAACGACAACTATGATGGCAATGACCCGAAGAACTGTGGAAGTCCGGTCCCTCTTCCGGGGCGCTGGCTTCTCAATAAGTCCAAGCTTGCGTTCCTGTCGTATTCTGCTTTCTTTTCCCATAAACTACTCCTCGGCTGAGCCAGCCACTGCACGTGGAAGGCTCGATGTCTGCGGTTCAGACTGGAATTATATCATCATTCCCGTTGTCTGAAAGCGTGCGGCCTTCAGAACCATGATGAAAGCCCTCAGGTTCCATGGGAGCTGCGTCCGAGTGGAATGTTCCAGAGTGGACAGCCCCGAGCGACCAACAGAGACAGTGGCCCCGCCCGATTCCCGTTCGTTGCATTTTGGGCATCATGCCATACTATGAATCCGAAATGATGAGCGACGACTGGACGGTCAGCTACTTTGACGACACATACAGACGCCTGTTTCTGGAAACTGTGACGGAAGCGCGCACCCATGCTCAGGTTCAAGCAGTCCTGCACATGGCGTCAGTGCTTCCGAACTCCATAGTGTTGGACGTTGGCTGTGGACTGGGGCGTCACAGCATTGAGTTCGCAAGCTTGGGCTTTCGGGTCACCGGGATAGACATGAACGCTGACTACGTGGCGGCATGCCGGGCACGGTGTCTTTCTCTTGGCGTGTCCGCTAGTTTTCTTGTCGCCGATGCTCGCTCGATGCAGCTTTCGTTGCGAGCTGACCTAGTGTTGTCCCTTTGGAGTTCGTTTGGCTACTATGGAGAGGATGGCGATGGAGCGATCCTCCGTCGCATGGCTGCACATATGAACACCGGCGCTCGGCTCTTCCTGGATGTGGAGAATGCAGCCTATGTCATTCGCCATTTTGTAGCTGAGGAATGGCACGAAACGGGTCGGGAAGTGATTGTGGAAAGACGCCGTTTGAACGTCGTCGAGGGAACGGTGTGCACACGAAGGCTTGTTCTTTCGCCTTCGTCGCGCACCGAATATCATCGGACGCTGCGCATGTACACGCCGACAGAGTTGTCCCGCCTGCTGGAGTCGGCATGCCTGCACGTGGAGGAATGGTATGGTGACTATGATGGGTCGCGCCTCGGGTCTGAATCGAAGCGGATGATAGCAGTTGCAGTGAAGTGACATGAGTGCTCTTGACAAGCTCCTTACTGAGCTTCTGGACAACCTGACGCCGCTGCGCGGGTTCTCGATTATAGTGGATATTGTTCTGACGTCGCTCCTGTTCTATGCACTCCTGCGGCTGATTTCGAACACGCGGGCTCTGCAGCTTGCACAGGGATTAGCCATCTACTATATCCTGGTCTACGGCATTGAGTGGCTGAGTCTCAAGTTCGGGCTGCTCGCTCTGAACAGCGTGTTCAGTTGGTTGCGCAACTTCTCGACGTCGTTTCTGCCGCTGTTGCTTGTCATGGTGTTTCAGCCGGAGCTGCGGAGAATGCTTGGCAGGCTTGGAAGCAGCAAACTTGTCGCTGCAGACGCCCGCGGTCAACTGTCAGACATGCGTGACTGGGAAGAGTCTGTCGATGAGATTGTCAAGAGCGTGAAATACCTGTCGATGAACCGAATCGGGGCACTGATTTGTATTCAGAGGCAAACTGGCCTCGAGGACTACGTTGAAACGGGCGTGCGGCTGGACGCTCTTGTCCGGGCCGAGACGCTGTCGACTCTTTTCTACCCGAACAGTGCACTACATGACGGTGGAGTGATCATCGCAGACAATCGAATCGTGGCAGCTCGATGCCTGTTTCCGCTGACAGGGAGTGCCGAACTTGAGCGTGGGCTCGGGACGAGGCACCGTGCGGCAATCGGAATTACCGAGGAAACTGACTGCATTGTCGTCGTTGTTTCAGAGCAGACCGGGGTTATCTCGCTTGCAGTGCGTGGCAAGCTGACGCGGTATCTCAGTCCGCTGGAGCTTCGAGGCATGCTGCTTGTCATGACAAAACCCGCAGCGAACGAGCACAGGTTTACGCTGTCGGGGCTGTTCCGGGGACGGAAGTCGTCACCGGGAAAGCGGGGAGGCCAGGATGGCTAGGCGTAACGCATGGTCGGTCCTCTTCAACCCGAAGGTCATCTCCGTCTTCCTGGCAGTCCTGCTGTGGGTGTATGTCGCAGGGGTGCGAGGGCCCGATACGACCAAGTCGGTCGACGCACCGGTCGTCGCCGTCAACCTTCCTCAGGGATACGTTGTCTCAGGTGTCTTGCCAAGCGTGACGGTGACACTGCGTGGTCCGATGAACACATTGTGGAATGTGACCGGCAGTTACGTAACACCCACGATCGACCTGCGGGGACGGTCGGAGGGGACATTTGTTGCAACAGTCCAGGTCCAGGTAGCGGGCCTTGCTGGCGTCACTGTTCAGAGCGTGACTCCCTCTGAGGTGAGCGTACAGCTCGAATCCCTGCAGACGATCTCAGTGCCCATCCATGTAGAAGTCACTGGAACGCTTCCAGCGGGCATGGTCCTCGGGACGCTTCACGCCGAGCCGGCTGCTGTGGAGGTGTCCGGGCCTTCGTCGCTCGTTGGCCTCGTTAGGGAGGCAGCAGTTGTCGTCAGTCTCGACAAGCTGGGGACTCCTGCTGGTGGCAATCTGACGGTGGCAGGCGAAGTCGTTGCCTTTGACACGGAAGGGAACGCGGTGACTGGGGTCCTGCTATCACCTCAGAGTGCCGTGGCCATCCTTCCTATCCTGGATACATCGCGTGTCAGGACACTGCCAGTGCTGCCTGTCATCAGTGGCCACCCTGCAGCGGGGTACGCGGTGGGGGCTACCTCGTGTGTCCCAGCCGTGGTAATGGTTACAGGCGAACCTGATGTCCTTGGCCAGGTTAAGGTGATTACAACCTCGCCTGTGGACATTTCGGGGAAGTCCGGGGTCGTAACGCGAGATGTTGAGCTGGTTCTTCCGGCCGGGGTATCTTTGATGAGCGGCTCCGAGGCTGTGGCATGCCGCATCACCCTTGACCCTGTCGTGGTGCTCGCCATACCAGACGTGCAAGTACAGGTTCGTGGAGCTGGGCCTGCCTGGAAGGTGACGGTCGGAACCACATCTGTCTCGGTCCTTGTGAGTGGCACGAGCGCAGCCATCGCTTCCCTTGGTTCGTCGCAGGTCAAGGCATACATCGACGTGAGTCAGGCACCGCTTGCAGACGGTAGCTATCCGGTTTCATTGGAGGGTTTGACGCAGGGAGTCATATCTGCCACAGCGACGCCTTCTTCCATACAGGCCGACATCCAGAAGGAACCTTAGGTGCTGCGGTCAGGGCTGATCAGGCTGTTTGGGGTGTATTGAGCATGGCCGCGCAGGATTCGGGGGCTGGGGGCTTTTTCGCCCTTTGCAAGCCGACTGGTATGAGCAGTGCCCGGGCGTTGAGCATCGTCCGGACGATGCTCGGGTCAAGGCGAGCTGGCTTTCTGGGAACACTCGACCCCCCCGCGGCTGGCGTCCTTCCTGTTGCCATGGGGGAGGCCACGAAGCTCATTCCACTGTTGCCCCACGGGGATAAAAAATATGTTGCAGAGCTTGTCCTTGGACTGACGACAGTCACCGACGATACGTCAGGACCGGTAACGGAGCGACATGGTGCAGTCGGGATCGACAAGGAGCAGATTCTCAGTTCGCTCGAGAGGGTCGCAAGTCGCCCGGAACAGATTCCGCCGCACGTTTCAGCCAAACAGCTGAATGGGACGCGTGGCTATGAAGCTGCGCGGCGCCGGGGCGTGCTGCTGGACTTTCCACCTGAGGCTGTCAAGGTGCAGTATCTGGACGTTCTGCGGATGCATCTGCAGCAGGACCTGTGGCACGTGCACGTGCGCATGAGTGTCACGAGTGGGTTCTACGTCAGGGCGTTCTGCCGGGATGTTGGCATGGCACTTGGGTGTGGCGGTTGTATGGGACGTCTATTGCGCACGGAGGCATATGGGTACGGCATCGGTCAGACGATGTCGCTTGCTCGGGTGCGTACTTGTGTAGAGGCGGGTGATGACTCGTTCCTTACGTGGGGCATTGACAACCCATCCCTGCTTGCAGGTGTTCCCCGCGTGTGCCTCGATGGCCTCAAGCTTGCTGCTTTTCGCCACGGAGTGTCTGTTTCCGCGGACCGTGTGGTAGGGGGGTCTGTGCTAGTGCTTGACGGGCGCGGACTTCCGGCTGGGATAGCGCAGGCAGTCGACGGAACACTCCGGCCAACCAGGGTACTCGACGCATGAGCAAGGTGTATCTGTCGTCATCAGAGTATCCAGGCGTAGATTCGGCTGTTGCTATCGGGGCGTTCGATGGGTTTCACCTTGGACATCAACGCATCATCAAGGAACTTCTCGCACTGGGTCACAAGGAGTCCGTGGATACAGTGGTGTATACATTCCGTCGGAACCCCAAGTTGACGACCCAGAAGTTGGGCGGGCTCCTCAGTTCGAACAATGAGCGTGTGGAGTTTGCAAGCCAACTGGGAGTTGGTTCGATCGTTCTAGAGGACTTCTCAACGCGCTTTCAGAACCTGACGCCGGAGTACTTTGTGCAGGATGTTCTGGTCGACCATCTCAATGCCATGGTGGTGGTAGTGGGGGAGGATTTCCGTTTCGGGAGAGGCAGAGCTGGCAATGTCGACCTCATGGCACGACTGTTGCATGACTCGGGCCGGCGGCTCGTGACCATCAAGCCGGTATTGATTGACGGACGGGTCTGCTCCAGCTCCGTGATTCGAAAGGCCATTCTGGCGGGGGATGTGGAAGGCGCTGCAAGGTATCTTGGCCGCAGCTACTCTGTACAGGGGGTTATCGTAGCGGGAAATCATGTCGGGGGAAGGCTTGGGTTTCCGACGGCGAACGTGGACTTGTCGGACCCCATGAAACTGCTGCCCGGCAATGGTGTCTACGCGGTGCAGGCTGTCATTGACGGCACAGTTGCCGGCGGCGTGTGCAACATTGGCGTACGCCCTACCATTGTTTCCGGTTCACGGCGTACCGTCGAGGTCCACCTGCTGGACTTTCATCGTCAGGTCTATGGCCACCTCGTGACAGTGCAATTTGCTGCACGTCTCCGCGACGAGCAGCTCTTCCCGTCGGCTGCCGATCTGGTGCGACAGATTTCCCGCGACGTGGCGCAGGCCCGCATGGTTCTCGAGCGGTGCGATGTAGTTCGCAAGAAGATACCGTGAACCGTTGAAGAAGCAGGGATTCCTTTACAGGTGAGTCGTTTCTGCTACAATTCTCGTACATTTCTCCCGTACTCGGTTTGGCGTTCCGGCTGGACGCAGCACTGGGTTCTGGGAAACTATGGAGGTATGATATGCTGTCAGCCGAAGAAAAGGCAAAAATCATTGGCGAGTACAAGTTGAGCGAGGGCGATACCGGTTCATTCGAGGTTCAGGTCGCGATGCTGTCAAAGCGCATTTCTGCTCTTACCGAACATCTGCAGAGTCACCCCAAGGACTTTAGCTCGAAGCGTGGCCTCTACAAGCTTGTAGGAGAGCGTCGCAGACTGCTCAACAGTCTGAAGCGGGTTGATGAGGATCGTTATTCTTCAGTTATCAAGCGGCTGGGAATCCGCAGGTAGGGGCCGATGTCACAAAACGATGAAGTAAGAGTGGTACATGGTACCATTGCAGGGAGGCCGGTCACCTATGAAACAGGGAGGCTGGCGAAGCAGGCAGGAGGGGCAGTGCTGGCAACGATGGGAGGAACCGTCGTACTTGCCACCGCCACGATGAGTGCTACAACCAAGGAAGGTATCGATTTCTTCCCACTGACGGTCGACTATTTCGAGAAGATGTATGCCGCCGGCAAGATTCCAGGGGGCTTCTACAAGCGCGAAGGGCGGCCCAGTGAGCGCGAAATTCTTCGTTCGCGGGTCATCGACAGGTCAATCCGTCCCCTTTTCCCGAAGCACTTCCGCCGCGAAGTGCAGGTCATTGTCTATGTGTTGTCTGCTGACACAGAGAACTCCCCGGATATACTGGCCATCAATGCGGTTTCTGCCGCGCTGCTCCTGAGCGATGCTCCCTTCGTGGATGCGGTGGGTGCAGTCAGGGTTGGCAAGATTCACCAGGAGCTGGTCTTTGATCCACCTATGGGTGCCATTGACGACAGCCTTCTGGACCTAACGGTCTCCGGAACCAGGGATGGTATTCTTATGGTGGAATCCGGGTCAAGGGAGATCACTGAAGCGGAGATGGTTGAGGCACTGGTACGGGCTGAGGATCCAATCAGGGAGAGTTGTCGCTTGCAGGAGGACCTTCGAGCCAAGGCAGGCAAGGACAAGATTGTGGTCCCCGATCTGACATTTGACCCCGAGCTTCAAGGCGTGATACGTTCCATGATCGAGGAGCGTCTGCCTGTCGTACTGAAGGACAAGGAGAAGCTCAAGAAAGAGAAGATCCTTGATGAGTTCAAGGGCGAGCTGGCCTCGGAACTCGCGGGGATCTATCCGGACAGCGTTCTGGCTGTTGGTGAGATTCTCGATGCTGAAATCAAGAGGTTTATCCGGCACCGGGTAGTTACAGAAGGCATTCGTATTGATGGCCGCAGGCCGGACGAGATTCGCCCCATCGGTGTCGAGGTCGGCATTCTCCCCATGAGCCACGGGTCGGGACTGTTCTCCCGTGGACAGACGCAGGTGCTGTCCATCGCAACGTTAGGGGGCAAGAAGGAAGGACAGCTGGTCGAGAGTCTCGAGGAAGAGGTCACCAAGCATTACATGCATTACTACAACTTTCCACCGTTTTCAGTTGGGGAAACGCGTCCCATGCGTGGCCCTGGCCGCCGGGAGGTTGGCCACGGCGCATTGGGAGAGCGAGCACTCTTGCCTGTTATACCTGACGAAAACGAGTTTCCGTACTCGATCCGAGTTGTTTCCGAGGTTCTGGAGTCCAACGGGTCCACGTCTCAGGCATCCATCTGTGGAAGCACTCTAGCCTTGATGGACGCAGGTGTTCCCATTAAGGCACCAGTCGCCGGCATTGCGATGGGCCTCATGAAAGAAGGTGACAGCAGTGTCATTCTGACTGACATCCAGGGAGCAGAGGATGCGAACGGTGACATGGACTTCAAGGTTGCCGGTACGGCTGCGGGCATAACTGCGCTCCAGATGGATATCAAGATTCATGGGGTTGACAGCGACCTCTTGTCTCGCGCACTTGACCAAGCACGAACTGCGCGACTTTTCATCCTCGACAAGATGCTTTCAGTGCTTCCTGCGCCCCGCAGTGAGGTCAACCCGCTGGCGCCGAGGATCTTCACCATGCAGATTCCTGGCGACAAGATCGGAACGTTGATCGGACCGGGGGGCAAGGTCATCAAGAAGATCATCGCTGACACCGGGTGTGACATTGACATCGAAGATGACGGTTCCGTCTTCGTGACCGCTCCAGACGCAGCCAAGGGCCAGATTGCCATGGACGCAATCAATGCGATAACCGAAGACATCATAGTTGGGAAGGTATATACCGGCAGAGTCACTGAACTGAGGGACTTTGGCGCCTTTGTGGAAATAGCCCCCGGCAAATCCGGATTGCTGCATGTTTCCCAGGTTTCTGACTCCTATGTGAAGGACATTCACTCAGTCCTCAAGGTGGGTGACCAGATTCAGGTCAAGACGCTCCCCCTCAAAGACGACGGCAAGATTTCGTTGACCCGCAAGGGCCTGACCGGCGTGTCCGCTCCGCGGGATGAACATGTCGACCACCATCATGGCGAGCACTAGGAGCGTGCAGGCAGAACCCCAGGTCCTGACACTTAAGAACGGCATCCGAGTTGTGCTTGATGTAGACCAGGGGCACCCGACTGTTTCAGTCGGGGCCCTTGTCGCAAGTGGTTCGCGTTTTGAGGACGGGAGCACACGCGGGATGAGCCACTTTATCGAGCACCTGCTGTTCAAAGGGACCGAGCATCGCACTGCTCTCGAGATCTCCTCTGCCATCGAGAATGTGGGCGGTGACCTGAATGCGTTCACTGAGACGCAGTACACCATGTTCCATGTGCGCGCGCCGGCGGCCCATCTGGATACCGCACTCGACGTGCTCACCGACATGCTGTTGCACCCCCGGTTTGACTCCAGGGACATCGAACTCGAACGAAGGGTGATCGAGCAGGAGATTCTTGGATTCCAGGACAGCCCGGATGATGTAGCGGCGGATCAGCTTCTCAAGATCCTATACGGGGATGACCCGGTGGCGTCCAATCCGCTGGGTTCGCTCGAATCTGTGCGATCGTTTGACCGGGAGTCCTTTGTCAGTTACTTCAGGCAGCATTTCGCTGCTCCGGGGACTGTTGTGTCCATTGCGGGCGACTTCGATGCGGATGCCGTGGTCGGGGTTCTTGACCTGGCCTTCTCTGACATGGAACAAGGCGGTGGGAGACCAGAATGGCCCGTTCCGTCGCGCAGCGTGGCATGTCGAGAGACTGAGCGACCGACCGAACAGGTCTATTTGGCAATGGCACTGCCGGGCTTCGCTCAGTATTCCAGACAGGCTATTGTCCTGGACTTGGTATCGAACATCTTCGGGGGAAACATGTCCAGTCGTCTCTTTCAGAGGGTTCGGGAGCGGGAAGGGCTCGTGTACAGCATTGGGTCGTTCCCAGTGTCCTTCAGCAATGCCGGGTTCTTGGACATATCAGCAGAAAGCTCACCCCAGAATGCGGCGCGTGTCCGGGAGGTTGTGCGCGATGAGATAGATGCCATGCGCCGGGAACAGATCAGCATGGCAGAGCTGCAGCACGCGAAGGATGGCGTTCTTGGCGGCTTTCTCCTGTCGCTCGAATCGTTCTTTCGTCGCATGCACCGGAATGCGGTGGAGCTGTATATGACCGGCAGGATCCGGACGCTTGATGAGGTCGCTCAGGAAGTTGCTTCGATCAGTCTGGGCGAAACACTGGAGATCATTGACGATGTGTTCGACAGCTCACAGCTGGCAGTTTCTGTCGTCCATGGACCACGCAAGAACTGAGTATCGGGTAGGTGTACTTCAGCGCTCTCCCTGTGCCCGACTGACGAAGGCGACGGAAGGATCTTCGGGATACGACATGGCCAGTGCAGAGGAGGCAGACGTGGTCATTCAACCCGGTGGCACTGCCCTTGTTCGCACAGGCATCTGCATTGAGTTGCCCGCGGGTCTCGAGGCCCAGGTCCGAAGTCGGTCTGGCCTGGCGGCGCGCAGAGGGGTGTTCGTGCTCAATTCTCCGGGGACTGTGGACAGTGACTACCGAGGTGAGGTGAATATCGTTCTTGCGAACTTCGGGAGTGAGCCTTTCGTGGTTTCTCCTGGAGATCGGATTGCACAACTGGTCTTCATGGAAGTTCCCAGCATACGTCTTGTCATCGTCGACAAATTGTCGCCTACGGAAAGAGGTACCAATGGCTTCGGATCGTCCGGCGAGTGACTCCAGGTCAGCATTCCTGACAGCAATCGCCCAAGAAGTCCAGTCCTGCACGAAGTGTGATCTTGGGCAAAGTCGGACGAAAGCGGTGCCGGGTGTTGGCTCGCCCGATGCACGCGTATGTTTTGTGGGCGAGGGTCCCGGACGAGAGGAGGATTTGTCAGGGTTGCCGTTCGTCGGACAAGCGGGCAGACTGTTAGACAGGATGCTGGCAGCAGAAGGAATCCGGCGGAGTGACTGCTACATCTGCAACATTGTCAAATGCAGACCTCCGAACAACCGGGTTCCTACGCCTGCTGAAATATCGGAGTGCTCGCTCTATCTGTATGCCCAGCTGGCCGTCATTGAACCTGCTGTCGTCTGTCTGCTTGGCAACACTGCTCTGCGCTTCTTCTTCGGCGAGCGCTACTCCATAGGGCAGGTGCGTGGCAGTGTGCTGCTCAAGGATGAACAGCGATTCCTGCCCACCTATCACCCGGCCGCTGCACTAAGGAATCCACAGTATGTCGCAGTGATCCAGCAGGATATCCACCGTCTCGTGGCGCTTTCGCGCGAAGTAACAACGTCTGCGGCTGTCCAGCCGCGACGAGCGTCTAGCTGAGGATCAGTCAGAAATCGAGCGGGAGAGCCCCACAAACTCACTCAGCATCTGCACGAGGCGCTCCGCTGAGCCGGGGTTCATCTCCTGGACGATGGCACTGACTGTCTTGATTCGTTTTCGGATGACCTTCCGGATAATCGATGCGCCCTGCTTCGTACACGTCAACACGATCTGTCGTCTGTCGACCTCATTCTGCCTTTTCGTGACATATCCCAGTTCTACGAGACGATCCACCATCTCTGACACCGTGGAAGCAGCGAGTCCAGTCGACCGTGTGAGATCGCGGACATTCACAGCTTCCCCGAAGTAAACAAGCTGAAGCACTTGAAACTGCGGCAGGGTAATACGCACGCTTGCCAGAGCATCGCGCCCCTTTTTCTTGATCCAGTATGAGATGTTGCGAAGCAACGATTCCAGCTGTGCTGCAGTCTCTTCATCCATTGGTTGGCCCTCCCTCAAGTCCCACAGGCGCACGCCGCCCTTCATGTCAACACTCGCCTTCTCCAAAGACAAGCCGGAGTTCCCGTTCAGCGTCAGACGAGGACGACGAGGCATGGACGATGTTCTCAGTCACGTCCGTCGCGAAGTCACCTCGGATGGTTCCCGGCACACGGTCTTCTGGCGCGGTAGCGCCGATCATGGCACGCACGACGAGAATGGCCCCTGGAGCCTGAACTTCCAGAGCGACAACCGGTCCAGAGGTCATGAACTTGCACAGTTTGGGAAAGTAGGCCTTTGTGCGGTGCTCTGCATAGAAGTCCAGTGCAAGCCTGTCATCCATCTGGAACCATCGAATCCTTGCAATACGCAGGCCCTTGTCTTCGACACGCGCAATGATACGACCCACGAGGCCACGCCGTACACCATCCGGCTTGATCATGAGCAGTGTTGATTCCTCCGTCACGCGCATCCTCCAGGTAGTACAGGCTTTGGTCCAATTGTAGTCGTTTCATCCAGCCGCGCAACGTGCGCTTGCTGCGAGAGGGCAGGTCTGCTATCATCTACCAATGACTCGAAAAGAGAACATCTGGTTTGGCGTAGCAATTGTGCTCCTGCTTGCCATTGCCCTGGTCATGGGCTGGCTTGGCTGGAGAACCACCTCGCGCGGCATTCAACCTCAAGACATCAACCTCGCAGAGGGTACCCAATGTCTTACTACTCCCGGAAGTGAGGTCCGAACCAAACTGGCGGATGACATTTCGGGCGCGCACACGTCTGTGCTGGTCGAGTGCTACCTGATTTCCGACCCCACCGTGGTGGAAGCACTGCAAACGGCCAGGCGCCATGGCTGCGATGTACGCGTTATCATGGAGGAGAACCCGTTCGGAGGATTCTCGATGAATAACTCGGTGCGCAACCGACTGCGGAGCGTTGGAGTGGACGCCGCGTGGGGCAACAGATCGTATGCCTTTACTCATGCCAAGTTCGTTGTGGTGGACGGACAGATAGCCTGGCTCATGACTGCAAACCTGACCAAGAGCGCGTTTGACAAAAACCGGGAGATTCTGGTGCGGACGCGGGACCAACTGGTAATTGACAACCTCGTCCGTGTTTTCTGGGCAGACCGTCGCAGGGGCCCCTGTCCACCAGGTGCTCTTGTCCTCGGACCGCTCAACGGTCGGCAGGCACTGGTGAGTTTTCTTGGGAGCGCGCAGCGGACCATCGATGTGGTGAGCGAGGTGTTTGATGATGGGCAAGTGGCGCAGGTGCTCAAGAGCCTGGCCCGACAAGGTGTGAAGGTTCGGGTACTGGTTGCATCTCCTGATGAGATTGCTGCCAACGGGGTTCTGCGGTCCTGGATGTCCGGGACGCGCGTGGAGGTACGATACCTCAAAACTCCATATCTGCATGCCAAGTACCTTGTAGTTGATGAGCGAGTCGCATACGTAGGGTCTGCAAACCTCAGTACGGGGTCGCTGGACGACAATCGGGAGGTGGGGATATTGACATCAAGCCCAGAGGTTGTCCCAACACTGCTGAGGACGTTTGAATGTGACTGGAGCGCAGGAACAAGGTAGGGCGTCCGGCCGTGTCGTCGGACGCCCTGGTGCGAAATCGGAGCCTCGCTGGGCGCCTAGATCCCAGAGAGGTCCCAGTCGGGGTCCTGGAGGCGCTCCCTGAACTGATTGAGGTTGGCGTGGGCGCGCATTGCTCGCTGCAGCGGCTGTGCGCCAACGGTGGTCCCGTAGAGGATTGCGCCTACGATTGTTCCCTGATCGAGCACAATCTTGCGGTACGTCGTTGCCGCCTTGGCGGTGATTATCTCTACACTCTGCTCGGGAGATGGATTCACGAGTCCCATACTCAGGACGTCAACTCCGCACGTCTTGAGTGAGCTGGACATGATGCTTCCTTCATAGGTGACCGAACCGGGCGAGACCATGTTCCGGGCCGCGATGCGTGCCTGTTCCAGACATGGCGGGATGACTCCATACACTCTTCCCCTGTGCTCTGCGACGTCTCCTGCAGCATACACGTCTGCAGCAGACGTCTGCATGAAATCATTGACCTTCACACCCCGGCCTGTGTCGATGCCTGACTGTTGAGCCACGACAATGTTGGGTCGAACGCCGATCGAAAACAACACGAACGAACCCGGAAGGACGCGGCCATCTTTCAGCACCACACCAGCTGCTCCTCTGTTGCCTTGGAGGACCCTCTCAGACTCTGCCGCGGCAATCGGGGTAATGTTCAGATTCCTGAGGTGTTCAACCAACAGCCCGGCACCGTATTCATCGAGCTGGTTCGGCAGGAGTCGCGGCGCAAACTCCACGACCGTGGCGTTCATGCCTCGCTCTGTGATGGCTCTGGCGACCTCGAGTCCGAGCACACCGCCGCCGACGACTACCGCCGTCTCTCCGGGGCGAATTCTTGACAGAATCGTGTCAGCGTCCTCGAGAGTCCGGAGGGTCAGTACGCCATCGAGTTCCCTTCCTGGAACGGGAGGCACAAAGGGGGACGCTCCGTTTGCGAGAAGCAAGCGGTCATACGACAGAATCGCCCCATCATCGAGTGTAATCCGGTGTTCGGTAGGTTCGATCCCCACTAGGCTCCGGCCGCTCATCAATGTCAGGGCGTTTTCTGGATACCATGCTGCATTGTGCATGAACAGCTGATCCCTCGACTTACGGCCCGCGATGTAGTCGATGAGATCCGGCCGACCATAGTATGGCACAGGTTCGGCGTCCACTATCACGATTTCTGCAGAAGAGTCCAGCTTCCGCACCTGCTGGGCAGCGTTCGTTCCCGTCGTCCAACCGCCCACGATGACATGTCTCACGAGATGGATCCTAGGCTTTCTCGAACAGGTCCTTGGCAGCTCCGCAGTCAGGGCAGACCCAGTTCCCTGGAAGGTCCTCGAACCTTGTGCCAGGGTTCACCCCTTGCGTGCTGTCTCCAACAGCAGGGTCGTACACATATCCACAAACTGTGCAGATCCATTTCTCCATTGCAGTGCCTCCTTAGGCTAAGCTTGGATCGGGGGACAAGAGCCCTCGACGTGCCCAGTGTATCGGAAAAGTGCCTCCATGCAATCGAAGGGCTGCCAACTGCACGGCACAATTGACAGCCCTTCATGGCTCCGCATGCTGTAGAAGCGGGACCGATGGTACAGGAGGGTATTATGAAGTACCGGGCGTTAGTAGAAAGCCGCGATCAGGCGAACGGTTCCCGAGAAAACACTGGAACGCAATCTGCAAGCGTTTCAGACGGGCCTCGAGCTGGCCAGCGGTCCGAGTGCCAGGCAGTCGTTCAACGTGTAAGGTGGTCGGTGCACGCAATGGCGTTGGTTCTCCATCCTGTGATGTCAAGTGTGAAGATCGAGACAGAACCGTTGGGCAGGTTGAGCTCCTCGCCACCTGATGGCGCCAGGTCCAGGAGGACCGGGATCAGTACGCTGCTGAAGGCTCCATGACTTACGACCAGCACAGGTGTTGCGGGCGTTGATTCGAGAAGAGACCGCACGCGTCTGGCCCGTGTGACGACTTCTGCCAGGGATTCGCCTCCTTCGGGCCTGGCGGTCATGGACCTGAGGCCCCATGCACGGACTGAGTCGGGATAGGCGGACTTGATTTCGGACCGGGTGTGCGCCTCCCACTTGCCAAAGTCGATTTCCTGCAGGTCGGCCAGGACAGTGGGTGACAGACCAAGGCGCGTCGCGACGGGGTCTGCTATGGCACGGGTTCGTTGAAGCGGGCTTGTCAGTATCAGCTGGAACGGGATAACAGAGAGGTACCTGACAGTTTCTGAGGTTTGCGTTCTTCCTCGCTCGGAAAGTGGCGCGTCCTGCATCCCCTGAAGCTTGCCCTCGCTGTTCCACGTCGTTTCACCGTGACGCGCAAGGTACACCATTTTCATAAGACCACCTCTTGACTAACAGGCTGTTACGAACGATAGTATCTACTAGAATCTTCCAGTTGAGAAGGGAGTACTACTGTGAAGCACATTCAGCCAGTGGCAATGAAAACCATCGATGTCAGTGAGCGTGCGGCCAAGGCATGCCGTGAGTGCCAGACCCCTTGCAAGTCTGCGTGCAAGACCTCATCCACGGTCGGCAATCAGGTTTGCGAAACGAGGAAGAAACCCGAGCGGTTCATCTGGTGACTGTGGGCCTTTCCCGCATTCTTCCCGCCTCGACTCATTTGTTCGAGCGAGGCGGTTTTTATGTTCTGGTTGACGTTCCGACAGGGTCCATATTTGCACTCGATGAACGGGCATACAGGTACCTTTCCTGCGTTCTCGCGCGTCCAGGGCAGAGCGAGGCGGACGTTGCTCACGAGACAGGACTGTCCAGGTCCGCAATATCGGAAATCGAGTCTGAGTTCGAGCAGCTCATCTCTGCGGGATGCCTGTTTTCGCCGGCATCGCAGCCAGAGGAAGACCCGTCTGTCCTGACCCTGAAGTCGCTGTGCCTGAACGTCGCGCATGAGTGTAATTTTGCGTGCGCGTATTGCTTTGCACACGGTGGTGATTACCACGGCGAAACTTCGCTGATGTCTCGCGAGGTTGCAAGGTCAGCCATTGACTTTCTCGTGGGCCAGGCTGGCTCTCACCGCAACCTGGAAGTCGACTTCTTTGGCGGTGAGCCTCTGATGAACTGGGATGTTGTCGTCGATACCATGGCGTATGCCCGAGCCGCGTATCCCGCCAGGACCTGGCGCTTTACCCTTACGACGAACGGGTCCTTGCTGCGGGATGACATGTTCCCAGTGCTCGAGGCCTATGATGTTTCTGTTGTGCTCAGCCTGGACGGAGGGCAGCTGACAAACGATGCCAACCGCACGTTCAGTAATGGACATGGCACCTTCGCCGCAATTCTTGACCGTATCCGCCGTTTTACGGCGACCAGGCCCGATGGCGGCTACTTTGTCCGCGGAACGTATGCCGGCAACACACTCGAGTTTGCCAAGAGCGTTCGCCAGTTGCATGAACTCGGGTTCCGATACATCTCGATGGAACCCGTAGTTCTGGGCGCCGATTCCAGTCTGGCCCTCAAGGCGAGCGACCTGCCTGCCATCAGGACGCAGTATGAGGAACTGATCACCTACTTCCTGAACGAACTCCGGTCGGACCGCGGGTTTGAATTCTTCCACTTCAAGTTGGACCTCGAGGCTGGTCCCTGTTTGAGCAAGCGTATTTATGGTTGTGGCGCGGGAGCTGAGTACATGGCGGTAGCCCCCAATGGCGACCTGTTTCCATGTCATCAATTTGACGGCGTTCAGGAGTATCGCCTTGGAAATGTCCTTCAGACTTCCGCAGTCCAGCGGCCGGAACTCATTCGGGAATTCGCGCACGCCAATTTCCTTTTTGCCAAAGAGGCATGCAGCACCTGCTGGGCACGGTTCTACTGCAGCGGTGGTTGCCTTGCCAACAATTACAGTATGAACGGAACACTCACGAAACCGTATGAGGTGGGGTGCCTGATTCAGAAGGAGCGGATTGAGGCTGCCCTGGCCGTCAAGGTGGCAGAGCCACGTGCAGAAGAACCGGCAGACTGAACGAAGCGGGGAACACTCTTTTCTAGGAAAAAAGCACAGGGATTCCACTACCCTGTGCTTTATTATTTGCTCCAATCGTGGTGCCGAGAGGCGGAATTGAA
>DHFO01000029.1 GCA_002402295.1 Caldiserica bacterium UBA4822 | reverse complement strand
GGGCCGAACACCTTGTCGAGTTCCTCCTGGACCAGCGGCTTGAGTATCTTGATCTCGTTGACGTGTCCGACAAGAGGGAGCATGATCTCCGGCATTGGGTGCTTGCCCGACTGAACAAGCGCCACGGTCGCCTCCGCGATTGCCCTCACTTGCAGACGGTAGATCTCCGGATAGACGATACCAACACGACAGCCACGGAACCCAATCATTGGATTGAACTCCTTGAGCTCATTGTACCGTTTCATCACCCGCTGCACGTAGGCAACGCGTGACGCATCTCCTGCGGCGGTCGCTTCCGAGAGCTCGCTCTCGAGGCGCTCCCACTGTGGCAGAAACTCGTGCAGTGGTGGATCGAGCAGGCGAATGATGACCGGGTATCCATCCATGGCTTCAAGGATTTGCTCGAAGTCCCTGCGCTGCAAGGGCAGAAGCTTCTCGAGAGCAACCATGCGCTCCGACGGCGTATCGGCGATGACCATCTCCTGCATGAGGGGAAGGCGGTCCGGGTCATTGAACATGCGTTCGGTGCGGCAGAGTCCAATGCCTTCGGCACCGAATCCGCGAGCCTTGCGGGCATTCGTTGGCGTGTCAGCATTTGCCCGTACCCCCAGCCTGCGCAGTTCGTCGGCATAACCGAGCAGCGTCGTCAGTTCAGCGGTCTGCTCTGCATCGACCATGGGAGCTTGGCCAAGGATGACTTCGCCTGTTGTGCCATTGACTGTGATGACGTCGCCCTCGTGGACGGTAACACCATTTGCCGTGAAAGTTCTGTCACCGTTGTTGAGTCTAATCTGGTCGGCTCCCACAACGCAGGGCTTGCCCAGCCCGCGAGCAACCAGAGCGGCGTGCGCGCTGGCCCCGCCACGTGTCGTCAGCGTTGCTTGAGCCTTCGAGATACCATCGATGTCCTCCGGCGAGGTGTCCTGACGTACCAGGACGACCTTCTCGCCAGCCTCGCCAAGCTCAGCTGCCTTCTTAGACTCAAACACAACTTTGCCATATCCGGCTCCGGGAGAGGCAGGAATTGCGCGGGCAAAAACCTGAATCGTCGCCCGCGGATCGACCTGGGGATGGAGCAGCGTGTCCAGCTGTGAAGGGGTGACGCGCATGACCGCATCTTCCTTGGTGATGAGTCCTTCTGCAACCATGTCGACTGCCACCTTGACGGCTGCAACCGGGCTTCTCTTGGCGTTTCGCGTCTGCAGCATGAAGAGCTTGCCTCGCTCCACCGTGAACTCCATGTCCTGCATGTCCCGGTAGTGCTGCTCAAGCATGATGGAGACCTCGACCAGGCGCTTGTAGGTTTCGGGCATCTCGGATGCCATCTCGTTGATATTCTTTGGCGTGCGGATGCCTGCAACCACGTCCTCGCCCTGTGCATTGACCAGGTACTCACCCGAGAAGTGCTTTTCTCCGGTGGAGTTGTCACGTGTGAAGCAGACGCCAGTCGCAGAGTCGTTGCCCATGTTGCCGAATACCATAGACTGCACGGTAACGGCGGTGCCGATCAGACCTGTGATGTTCTCGATCTTGCGGTAGGTGACGGCGCGCTCGGTGTTCCAGGACCGGAAGACTGCGCCGACGGCTCCCATCAGCTGATCCATGGGGTCCTGAGGAAACGGCTTACCAGTGCGTTCCTGGACCAGCGCGAAGTACTTCTGCACGACGGCCTTGAGCGAGTCGACAGACAGATCTGTGTCCTGCGTGACGCCCTGCAGCTGCTTCTGCTCTGCAAGGATCTGCTCGAAGTCGTCATGAACGATGCTGAGCACGACGTTGCCATACATCTGCGTAAACCGGCGATAGGAGTCCCACGCAAAGCGCGGATTGGTGGTGAGCTGTGCAAGGCCCTCGACGGTATCAACGTTGAGACCAAGATTGAGGATCGTGTCCATCATTCCTGGCATGGACACTGCAGCTCCCGAACGCACCGACACGAGCAGGGGATCCTCGGCAGAGCCGAACTTCTTGCCCAGCACGCTTTCCAGGCGAGCAAGGTGCTCCCTGATCTCGTTCTTCACTGGTTCAGGGATGTCCCCAACCTCGAGGTAGACGGGGCACATCTCGGTAGAGATGGTAAATCCTGGCGGCACCGGCAGACCGATCTTCGTCATCTCGGCCAGGCCTGCACCCTTGCCGCCAAGGATGGATCGCATTTCCTTGCCACCCTCTTCGAAATCGTAGACATACTTGTGCTGGTCCATTGTTCCTCCCATGAGGCTTAGGTTAACTTAGCGTAGTCACAAACCTGACCCAGTATATACTTCAGATGGCACAATAGCAATAAACGTGCACTTCGTACGCGTTCGTCACCGGCCATGACAAGGATACGGTCAAAGAACGTGGTGATGGCTGGAACCATGCCTTCACAGATGTGGATTGCCTCGACATAGTTGCGTTGGTCCAGCGCAACTCGAACCATCGGGAGCGCCGTCCGGGCCGCGTCTCTTAGCTGAACTTCCTCAGGCTCCGTGACCAGCAGGTCATCTGGCAGGCTGGAGGCTTCAGGAAGGCCCTTCGTAATGTTCTGGATCCTGCGGTGGCTGTCTGCGAGGGCAGGCAGCACCTCGTCACTACGTGCCGCCTCCAGCGCCTTCATCCGCTCCGAAACACTGCCAAGCTCTTTGAGGGGAAGGTTCTCCATGGGAGAAAACTCCCCGAGGAGCTGTTTCTCCTTGAAGTACTGTGTGACGCGCCCCTTCAGATAATCCAGAACATGGCCGGGCAGGCCATCAGGGGCCGGCAGGACCAGTTGGGCAAGATAGACGTCAACGGACTTCCGGACAAGGGCTTCCACATCGACAGACGCGCGTGATTCGACAACGGTCCGGACGATGCCATTGCCCGCGCG
>DHFO01000003.1 GCA_002402295.1 Caldiserica bacterium UBA4822 | reverse complement strand
CGCGACAACCTGCTTGGAAGGCAGGAGCTCTACCACTGAGCTATTCCCGCCCATCTAGTGGTGGGCAGGGAGGGATTCGAACCCCCGTAGGCATTGCCAACAGATTTACAGTCTGCCGCCATTAACCACTCGGCCACCTACCCACACTGGAGCCGACGACCCGAATTGAACGGGTGACCAGTTGATTACAAATCAACCGCTCTACCAGCTGAGCTACGTCGGCGTGCACGTTTGTCAGTATAGATGCAAAGGCACCTCTGTCAAGCTGGCCATGTGCAGGACGGGCCTCAGACACCGCGCCCCAGCCCTTTGCTCAGTTTGCGCTTCGCACGTCCGAGCGCGTTGGAAACGGATGACTTCGGCACCTTCAGATCCCGCGCAATCTCATCGAGACTCTGTCGCCGCAGGTGTCGTTCGAAGCACGCACGTTCGAATTCACTGAGCGAAGCCGTACTTATCGCGATGTCGCAGGCGCCCGTCTCCGCAGGGTTTCCCCGCGAACTGCCCACCCAATCGAGGCGATCCGACGGTTCGACATGCCCGCGTTCGGACTTTCGGGCCACATCTATCAGGCGATGAGATGCAACAGTCGTAATGTAGGCATCCATGCTCCCCCGACCCGGCACGAAAGTACGCATCGCGTGAAGGAATGCCCGGACGCCCTCAGCCAGACAGTCGTCCAGCTCCTCCGGGCTGGCGCAGTACTTGCGCGCAATGAACTTGAGCAGTGGCATGTAGAGACTCAACAGCTCCTCAAACGCACTGTTGTCTCCGCCAAGATACCGCTGGCGGAGAGCTTCGACCTGTTCTGGAGAACGATTTCGACTATGACTCGAGGGCACGGAACAGGACTACGGCCAACGCCGTCGAAACGTTCAGCGACTCAACACCGGCTTTCATGGGAATCGTGACAAAGATGTCCACGTTCTTTCGCGTCAGCTCTCGCATCCCGGTGCCTTCGCTGCCGACCACAAAGGCCGAGGGTTTCGCATAGCGCTCCTGACGGTAGTCATGCCCTCCACCCACATCCAGACCATATACCCAGTACCCTTCCTTCTTGAGCCGCTCCATTGCATATGCCAGATTGGCCACCGTCGCAATGGGCAGGGCAAACACCGTTCCCGCTGATGCAGAAACAGCGGCGGAGGAGAAGGGACTCGTCCGGTCCTTGGTGACGATCAGTCCCCCAGCGCCGGAAGCTGCAACCACACGGATGATGGCACCAAGGTTGTGGGGATCGGTCACCTGGTCGAGCAGCACTACGGAGCGATGCGCAGTTTCCTGAGGCAGTTTCTGAAGCAGCGTGTTCAGGTCGAGAACATTGATGCGCGAACAGTCCGCAGCAACGCCCTGATGTGGCACATCGCCGAGGTTCTTCTGGAACCACGACCCCACGCGGTATTCCATAGGAACTTTGCGCCGCTGAGCCAGTTCCTTGATCGACAGGATGCGATCGTCTTTTTCGGGGCCGGATTCAAAGATAACCCTCTCAACAGGATGACCAGCAGAGAGTGCCCCTACCACTGAGTTCTTGCCGTAAATCAGCATGCCATCCGACGTGCCGGCTTTCTCATTGTTTCGCACTGATTCGATACCTCACACCATCGACATTGTCCTCGAGAGCGATACCAGCTGCTCCGAGGCGCTCACGTATTCGGTCAGCATGTTCATAATCGCCGTGGGCGCGTGCCACTCCACGGCGCTCCATGATCCGCCTCAGCAGGTCCTCGGCAGAAGAACCTTCCGGGACCTCTACTCCGAAATCCTTCGCCACAGATGCTATTACTTCGCGCATGCCTCGGAGCAGCTCCCTCTTATGCTCAAGATAGGCGCTTCCCTGGTCGAGTCCGAGAACCCGCATTGCGGTTTCAAAGGTACGCTGCACGCAAGACACATCCAGCTGTGCCCCAGCCTGCTCGCTGACTGTTCGCCGTACCTTGCTCATAAACGCGTACACGGCAGCCAGAGCCCGAGATGTATTCAGATTATCAGCAAGTGCCCCATCAAATTCCTCCAGGAATGCCGAGCAGTCCTCGGCAGCCCCCGCCACTGAGGTTGGCAACTCACTGACGAATGTCTGGAATTCCACTATCCGCTCGTACGCTGCAAAGGCCTGATCAATCCCTGCAACACTGAATTTGAGGGGCTTCTGATAGGACGTCTGCAACAAGTACAGGCGGAGGACCTGACCTGGGTACTGGCGCAGCAGGTCGCGAATAGTTACGACGTTACCCAGGGACTTTGACATCTTCTCCGCCCCCATGTTGACCATTCCGGAGTGCATCCAGTACCGTACAAACTGCTTGCCTCCGAGTGCGGCTTCGCTCTGCGCGATTTCGTTTTCGTGGTGAGGAAAAATCAGGTCTTCGCCACCCCCGTGAATGTCAAAACCCGGACCCAGTTCCCGAAGACTCATTGCAGAACACTCGATATGCCACCCAGGCCGCCCTTTGCCCCACGGACTGTCCCATGAAATCTCGCCGGGCTTGGCGAACTTCCACAGGGCAAAGTCCAGAGGGTCTTGCTTGGCCTCGTTTACCTCCACCCGCGCACCGCTCCTCAGCTCGTCGACCGAACGACCCGAGAGCTTGCCATACGACGGGAATCTACGCACTGAGAAATACACGCCATCAGACGATACGTAGCCACACCCGCTTGCCAGAATGCGCTCAATGAGCTTCTGAATGTCGGCTATGCTCTCCGAAACACGCGGCGTTCGATCGGGAGGCAGCACGTTGAGCTGCTGCATATCCTGACGGTACTCCTCGATGTACCGCGCCGAGAGTTCCAGCGGGTCGACCCCCTCCACGTGCGCCTGGGCAATGATCTTGTCATCGACGTCGGTGTAGTTGCTAACATGGGTGACGCTGTACCCGGCAAACTGCAGATAACGCTTCAGCAAATCGTAAACAACTGCCGTGCGCGCATGGCCGATGTGCGCCGGGGCGTAAGGGGTTACGCCACACACGTACATGCCTATCTTTCCAGGCTCCCGCGGCTCAATATCCACCACTTTGCCCGACATCGTGTCATGAATCTTCATGGCTCGTTGCCTCCGCCTATCCGTTCTATGTACAACCTAAGAAAAAAGGCAGCAGGCACAATGCCCTGCTGCCTGACCGATACCGGAGGGTAAACTGCTAACGCTTTCTGTACTGCGTGGCCTTGCGCGCACCCAGGAGTCCGTACTTCTTGCGTTCCTTGATTCGCGAGTCGCGTGTCAGCAACTTTGCTCTCTTGAGAACAGGCTTGTTGTCAGCATTCTGTTCCACGAGAGCCCTGGCAATGCCATGACGCACCGCCTCGGCCTGACCATTGAATCCACCACCAGCAACACTTACAATCGCATCGAACGCGGGAGAGCCACCCATCACCGTAAACGCTGCCATTGTCTTCATGGCCACTGTCTGAACAGGAAAATACTGCTCGACAGCCTTGCCGTTCACGACGATCTTACCGGTTCCTGGAACGAGATGTACTCTGGCAATTGCCGTTTTCCTCTTGCCTGTACCCCAGATCTGTGTAGCTGCCACACTATCCTCCTAGCTTACTTTGAACTCAACAGGCTTCTGCGCCTGATGAGGATGCTCGGGCCCCTGATAAACACGAAGGTTGCCCAGCAGTTCCTTTCCCAGCGTATTCTTGGGCAACATGCCTCTCACAACACGCTTGAGCAAGAACTCCGGTCGCGTTGCCAGCATCTTGTTCCAGTCCGTGGCCTTCAGGCCCCCCGGATAGAAGGAGTGATGGTAGTACATGGTCTGCGCACCCTTCTTGGGGTCGATGGCAAGCTTCGCTGCATTGATAACAATGACATTGTCGCCTACCACAGCATTCGGCGTGTACTCTGGCTTGTCCTTGCCACGCAGAATATTCGCAATCACTACAGCAAGGCGTCCAACGCTCTGGTCGGTTGCATCAATTACAACCCAGCGACGCTCGACTGTATCTGGTCGAAAAAACGTTGTCTTCATCGATATCCTCCTGGAGAGTGCTTTATTAGATTACCACAAACCATCCGTTAGTCAACGCCTGAAGCCTGTAGACAGACAAGCGGAGTATCATGTGCCCGGAGAGGGATCGGGCCATCCACACCGTAGACCACCTGCAGGTTCGTCAGGGGTAAGCTACTGCAACAAGGTAGAGACCCCCGGCAGCCATAACCTGTCGGGTGTACGGGGGATCAGCGTCGCCACCGAAGATGCGTTCACGAGTAACCCCACTGACACGCCCCTGCCCCGCCTTCAGCACAAAGTACGCCATGCGACGCACCATGTGGTACAGAAAGTGATCCCCCGAAACCATGAACATGACCCACGAATCCGCCTCGACAACCTCAGCCGTGTGTACGGTGCAGATTGTGTCGCGATTAGGCCTGCTGGGATCAATGTTGCCAAACGAATGGAAGTCGTGAGTGCCCAGGAACGCGTGAGCAGCATCGTTCATGGCAGTGACCTCGACCGGATACGACAGCCTGTATGCATACCGCGCAAGAAAAGGGTTCCAATGGCGTTCCTTCACAAACACGTATGCATAGGACTTTCCCGTGGCAGAGAATCGGGCATTGAACGTGCCCTGCTCAGCACGGCAGCTCCGTATTGACAGCCATTCGGGCATCATGACGGGCAGCCTCCGATCCACCCGCTCAAACACGTGTTCATCCTGTACCACGAAACTCACGACATTCTGCATCGCATGCACGCCTCTGTCGGTGCGTGACGCGCCAACAACAGGCACAAATGACCCGCACACGGCCTTCAGAGCTGACTCGATGACACCCTGAACGGTGGGAAGAGTCTCCTGCTTCTGAAAACCGAAAGCAAACGAGCCGTCGTAGGCTATGTCCATGCGAACCGTTACAGGAACAGCCGCCAAAGCATGACCCCCGCAAGCGCTATCCCTGATGCGACCAGGACACACACATCAATTGAGCCGAAATGTCGTTCATGGTATCTCGTCCGTTCGCTGCCGACACGAAACCCACGGGCTTCCATCGCCACGGCAAGATCATCGGCCCGCCGAAACGACGACACAAACAGCGGGATGAGAATAGGGATGAAGCCCTTCATGCGTGCCACAAGACTGCCTTCACCAATCTTGGCGCCCCGTGAGACCTGGGCACGAACGATGCGTTCCGTTTCCTCAAGAATGGTAGGTACAAAGCGCATAGCGATACTCATCACAAGCGCGATCTCGGCAGAAGGTATGCCCACGCGGCTCAGCGGCTTCAGGAAATCTGCAATGGCGTCCGTCAGCTCGATCGGGGACGTACTGGCAGTAAGCAGCACGCTGGTCAACGTCAACAGGACGAGCCTGCACAGTATGAACAGTGCAAGGACAACTCCTTCACGCGTGATGCGCAGAAACCACCAGCTCCACAACGTCGTCCCCGGGGTAAAAAACATCTGTACGACAACAGTCAGGACAATGAGAAACACGATGGGCTTCAGCCCCCGCACGAAGAAACGCAGGGGAATCCCCGAAAGCAGAATCCCGGCGCCTAGCACAAGCGCCAGTGGCAGATACTGCGGAGTCCGTGTCGCCACGAAGACAGCGACCATTAGAATAATCGTGGCAGTTAGCTTTGCCAGGGCACCCGCCCGGTGGATGACGGAAACCCCTGGGTAGTGCTGGCCAAGGACAAAACTGCGAGACATCGCCACTAGCGCACCCCGGAATCCGCTAACCAGCTGTGAAGAGAATCGAGGAATCTGTCCGATGAGGATTCATCGACGGGTAGAGTACATCCGCTGTCCTTGAGCGCGCGAGCCAGACGGTAGCTTTGCGGAAGCTCGAGACCTGTCCTGTTCACTAGGTCTGCACTGCGGAAGAACTCCTCAGTAGAACCTTGGAATGCCACTGAGCCCTCATCCAGCACGATAACCCGTTCACAGAACTCCGCCACCTCGTCCATGTTGTGCGAGACCAGGATTACCGTGACGTTGGACGACTGGCGCAGCGATTCCAGTTCGCCCAACACAGTCAGTTTGGACCCCGAGTCCAGCCCCGCCGTAGGTTCATCCAGAACTATATACTTCTGACCCATTGCAATAACAGAGGCAATCGCCACCCGCCTCTGCTCGCCCCCGCTCAACTGGAACGGAGACAGGGACAGAAAGCGCCCGGGATCCAGCCCGACGATGGTCATTGCTTTCTGTACGCTGGTATCAATCTGTTCTTTGCTGAAACCGTAGTTGCGACATCCGAACGCGATTTCCTCAAAGATAGTCTCAGCAAAAAACTGATCTTCCGGATACTGGAACACGATTCCGACCTTGCGGCGTACGCTGCTCAGTACCTTTCGGTCCCGCGACAGGGTCAGACCGTCGACAAGGACCTCGCCATGGCTTGAAAACAGCAGCCCGTTAAGGTGCTCCACCAGCGTGGACTTGCCAGAGCCGGTTCTCCCGACTATTCCTACGAAGGAGCCCTCATCGATGCGGACATTGATCCCTCGCAATGCAAAGTACTCGAAGGGCTCGCCGCTGTCATAGACGTAATCAACGTTCTTCAGTTCAATTGGCATGCTGCCCTCGTAAACTCCTCTGCTGTCAGACACAGCGGAAACTCCGGCCATCGCCCCTGCATCAGCAGCGACGCCCGTCCGCTGAGAGGAAGCACCAGCCCACCCTGTTCCACGACACTCTGCTGCGAGAACACGGACTGGGGAGTATCCCATCCCACCATTCTCCCGTCTGCAAGGACCCCGACTCGCGAGGCAACCATCACTTCTTCAAGCAGATGCGTCACCATCAGCACACCGATGCCCAGTTCGCGGTTGAGCTGCAATACAGTGTCCATGACATCGCGGCGATTCGAGGGGTCCAGGAGCGATGTCGCCTCGTCGAGCACAAGAAACGCAGGTTTCATAACAAGAACACCGGCAATAGCCACCTTTTGTTTTTGACCACCAGAGAGGCGATGTGGCGGATAATCACAGAAATTCCTGAGGCCAAGCAGATCGAGAGCGTCGTCCACGCGCTGCACCATTTCGTCATGGGGAAGGCACAGATTCTCAAGGCCAAATGCGATGTCATCCTCCACCGTGGTAGCCACCAGCTGATTATCAGGGTTCTGAAACACAAGCCCAACATCCAGCCCAGGGCGGACATCCCGGCTCGTCTGGACTCCGGATCCGTCGACAAGAGCGACGGATCCGGAGGAACCACGCAAAAGCCCGCTGGCAAGGCGGGCTAGTGTACTTTTCCCAGAGCCATTTGGTCCAACTATCGCGGAGATCGATCCTTCAGCCAACTCCAGATCGACGTCATGGAGAACTTCGACGGCCCCCGCGGAGGTCTCGACCTGGTACGAGACCCTATCGAGGCGAAGGGTCATCTACTTCTCGACAAACTCCAGAATTGCCAGCTCGGCAGCATCGCCCCTGCGATACCCGGTCTTCAGAACACGCAGGTACCCACCTGGCCGCGAAAGGTAGCGCTCTTTAGCCAGGGTAAACGCCTGATCGACCGCTTCCTGCGACAACAGGTACGAATGCAGTTTCCGACGGGTTGTCAGATTGTCGACCTTTGCAGTTGTAATGAGCTTCTCTACGACTCGCTTGACAGACTTCGCCCGAGTAACGGTTGTTTCAATACGTCCCTTCTCGATCAAGGACGTCGAAAGATTGCGCAGCATCATGGTGCGTAATCCGCTGTATACTCCAAGCTTCTTGAGCTTTCTTCCATGCTTCATAGCACAAATACTCCTCTCGTCACGTTTGCGTCGACGCGCTACTCTTCTGGAATGATCATGCCAGCGTCCCGCAGAGCATCGTCCACGCTCTTGCGCCCGGCGTCCCCAAAACCCGAGATCGTGTCAGCACGATGGTTCAGATAATCAGACACAGTCTCGATTCCTGCCTTGCGGAGCACCTCAACCCAACGGGCCCTGACCCCAGATACCGACTCCATGCTCTTGGAGCCAAGATCTTGGGTTGATTCCGGAGTTTCCAAGACCGCGCTCGATGCCTTTGCAGTCTCAAGACACCTTAGCAACTGACGCGCATGGCCTTCGATGATGCCGAGTGCTTCCTTGAGAGCCGCTCGGGCACTCACCGTCGGAAAGTGGGCAATTTCGATAACCAGACGTTCGTAGTCGGCCTTCTGCTTGATGCGGACGGGTTCAATGCTGAAGTTTGCCGTGCGTACTGGCGAGTAGATACTGTCAACAGCAATCGTATCGACCGTGCCACCCAGCAACTCATAGTTCTCCTCACTGCTGACATACCCGACCCCGGTCCTGAGCATCACTTCAAGTTCGATGCTGCTGTCATCCCCTGACAGTTCGGCAATCCGCAGGTCGGGATTGTAGAGCTTCACAAGCGAATTCTTCTCGAAGTTCTGCGCGGTCACGATACCCTTGCCCTTGTGCTTCAATACCAACGTTGCCTCATTGCCCTCAACAATGGACACCTGCAGATTCCTGATGTTGAAGATCAACTCCTGAAGGTCCTCTTTGATGCCTGGCAGGGACGTGAACTCGTGGAGTGCACCGTTGATCTTGATTGCCACTGGTGCGCTCCCCTGGATTGAAGACAGCAGCACCCGGCGAAGTGCATTGCCCATTGTTGTTCCGTAGCCGTGTTGCAATGGCTCGAAGATGAACTTGCCGTACTCGGCCGTTTCTTCCGTCGACGTGAGTCTGATTCCTTCAAGCCCTTCTACCATGACAGACTCCTACTTCGAGTAGTACTCGATGACAAGACGCGTATTGATCGGAACCCCGATCTGCTCAGCGGTTGGAATGGCAAGAACAGAGCCCTCAAGCTTGTCTGGGTTGAATGAAAGCCACCCTGGAGTAGCAGGCTTGCTGGCAACAGACTCCTGAACTCCTATCATGGACTTTCCCGTATCGGTAAGGCTGACGACATCGCCGACCTTCACCTGGTACGATGGAATATCCACGCGGTGCCCGTTGACAAGCACGTTGCCATGGCATACCAGTTGTCGCGCTGACTTGCGGCCTGGCTGGATACCCATGCGGTACACAACGTTGTCAAGGCGACGCTCCAGGAGTTCCACCAGTTTGCCGCCCGTGGGAATAGCCTTCTGCGAGTTGGCTAGCTCGAAGTAGCTTCTGAACTGGCGCTCGCCGAGGCCGTAGGCAAAGCGGAGGCGCTGCTTCTCCTTGAGGTGGAGCTCGTAGTCGCTGTCCTTCCGGAACTTCTGGTCCACTCCGTGCTGTCCGGGTCCGAGCTTGCCCCGCTCGATTGCGCACTTATTGCTCGAACAGCGGGCGCCCTTCAGGAACAGCTTCGTGTTCAGTGCCCGGCACTTCCGGCACGATGCATCGATATATCTGGACATGGTCGCCTCCTAGACCCTTCTAATCTTTCTGGGCCTGCATCCATTGTGTGGAATGGGAGTAACGTCCTTAATGGACGCAACGTTCAGGCCAGCAGACTGCAGAGCGCGGACGGCTATCTCACGACCCGACCCAGCACCTTTTACGAATACGTTGACGCGTGACATACCCATCGCGATTGCCTTCTCAGCCGCCTTCTGCGCAGCGACCTGGGCCGCAAATGGAGTTCCCTTTTTTGAACCCTTGAACCCGCTGCTTCCGGACGACCCCCAGCAGACTGTGTCGCCCTGGGCATCCGTAATTGTGACTAGGGTGTTGTTGAACGATGAGAACACATAGGCCTTCCCTTCGCCAACAACACGCTTTTCTTTCTTCCGCTTTACTACTTTCTTCTTAATATCTGCCATGTGCGATCCCCTTTAGCCTATGTCTTTGACGTCTTTGCGCCGACGGTCTTCTTGGGTCCCTTGCGGGTCCGGGCATTCGTCCTGGTACGCTGACCGCGTACCGGAAGCCCTCTCTTGTGGCGAACTCCTCGGTAGCAGTTGATTTCCATGAGCCGGCGGATGTTCGTGGAAACCTCGCGGCGCAGATCGCCTTCGACGACCAGGTTGTCATTGATGGCCTTCTGAAGTGACAGGATCTCGCTTTCGGTGAGGTCTTTGACTTTCTTTTCTTCAGAAACTCCAGCAATCTTGCAGATCATCTTGTAGTTGGACTTGCCGATGCCGTAGATGTACGTAAGGGCAACACCCACCCTTTTCCCTGCGGGAAGATCAATACCACTAATACGAGCCACTATTCCTCCTTTACTTGCCCTGGCGCTGCTTGTGCTTCGGATTGTCGCAGATCACCATGAGCGTGCCATTCCGCTTAACGATCTTGCACTTGGCACAGATCTTCTTTACTGAAGGTCTCACTTTCATCGTCATGACTCCTTTCTACTCGTCAGCAACTACAGTCGGTATGTGATACGGGCCTTCGAGAGGTCATATGGTGTGATCTCAAGCCGCACCCTATCCCCCGGGAGAATCTTGATGAAGTTGAGCCTCATCCTTCCGCTGATGTGAGCCAGCACAATTTTCCCATTGGCCAGCCTAACGCGGAACATCGTCCCCGGCAGGGTTTCCACTATAACGCCCTCTGTTTCTATAACTTCTTTCCTGTTCATCGTTGTGTCAGAATCACGGGGCCCTG
>DHFO01000043.1:85157-85286 GCA_002402295.1 Caldiserica bacterium UBA4822 | reverse complement strand
CGCTCGTGGCAGCGGGGTTCGCCTATCTGGTGACATCACCGATTATTCATCTGAAAGGCGACTACCTGTGTATCGTGACCATCGGCATCGGTGAAATTGTCCGCCTGACGATGATCAACAACCCGTTCG
>DHFO01000043.1:0-85100 GCA_002402295.1 Caldiserica bacterium UBA4822 | reverse complement strand
GTCGTGTTCGGCCTGACCAGGCTTCAGCACTCGCGCATTGGGAGGGCATGGAACTATATCCGCGAGGACGAGACCGCCGCGGAGGCGAGCGGCGTCGACGTGCGCTCGTACAAGCTTCTGGCCTTTGTTCTTGGTGCGGCGCTTGCGGGCGTTGCCGGCAACATTTACGCCTCGAAGCAGATGTCCGTCTCCCCGCAGAGTTTCACCTTTATGGAGTCGTCCCTGCTGTTCTGCATCGTCCTGCTCGGCGGTCTGGGCTCCATTCCCGGCACCATCCTGGGAGCCGGTATCGTCGTCGTGTTCCCGGAGGTCTTCCGCCAGTTCGCCAGCTACCGCTTGCTGTTCTTCGGGCTGGCGCTTATGGTCATGATGATCTTCCGGCCCGGCGGCATCTGGCCGCGCAGACGCGAGGGCGTGGGACTGTCGGGGCTGGGCATACGAGGGCTTCCTGACAATGATGACGACCTCATTCCCATGGGCAAGCCAGCTCCAGGCATCTTGAAACCAGCCACCAGTCTTGTTGTCGACGGTGTCCGTCTGCCCCCAATCACTGTCAAGATGGATGACGACATGATTCTGCAGACGCACGGCGCAACGCTCAAGTTCGGAGGGCTCACTGCCGTCAACAACTTCGACCTCAACGTGCAGACGGGCAAGATTACTTCCCTCATCGGACCCAACGGTGCCGGCAAGACGACATTGTTCAACATGATTACCGGCATCTACAAGCCCACGTCGGGTCAGATTGACTTCATGGGGAGAGACATCACGGGGCTCAAGCCCCACACCATTATCAGCAACGGGATTGCGCGCACATTCCAGAACATCCGCCTGTTCCCGTCCCTCACGTGCATCGAGAACATCATGTCCGGCCCGCACTGTCACGCCAGCTCAGGCACATGGGCAGCCATGGCGCACACCATCGGCGAAGTCCAGGAGGAACGCGGTATTGTGGCAACGGCCGCATACCGGCTGCACCAGGTAGGCCTGTGGGAATACCGCAACGAGCTGGCCAAGAACCTGCCCTACGGCAAACAGCGCTACCTGGAAATCGCAAGAGCCCTTGCGACAGCACCGCATCTGCTCATTCTGGACGAGCCGTCCTCAGGGCTGAACGACAAGGAGAGCGAGGATCTGATGATTCTGCTCAAAGCGCTCATCGACGAGGGTTTCACCCTTCTGCTCATCGAGCACGACATGCAGGTCGTCATGGGTATCTCGGACTGGGTTACCGTCATGGACATGGGCCAGAAGATTGCCGAGGGTCTGCCCAGGGACGTCTACAACAACCAGCGGGTCATCGAGGCCTATCTGGGCAAGGAGGAAGACTGACATGGGTACCGTACTGGCCGTCAAGGACCTTGTGGTCAACTATGGCGCAGTGCAGGCCCTCAAGGGCGTGACGCTGGAACTGGGTGACCGCGACATCGTCGCCGTGCTTGGGGCAAACGGCGCCGGCAAGACGACGCTGCTCAAGTCCATCTCTCATATTCAGCCTATCAGGAGCGGGTCTGTTCTGTTCAACGGAACAGACCTTGCCACCGTCCCGGCGTACCGCCTTGCCGAACTGGGCATTGCGCATGTGCCCGAGGGTCGGCAGGTGTTTGCCACGCTGACCACGGAGGAGAACCTCAACGTGGGCGCATATGGTGTGCGCAACCAACCGGCAGGCAAGCAGCTTGCCAAAACCAAGGACTGGGTCTTTGGCCTGTTTCCCATCCTCAAGGAACGGCGCAAGCAGCTGGCGGGAACATTGTCGGGCGGCGAGCAGCAGATGCTAGCCATCGGCCGCGGACTCATCTCGAAGCCGCGTGTCCTTCTGCTCGATGAGCCGTCGCTGGGACTGGCACCCATCATCGTCCAGGAGATCTTCCGCGTCATCCGCCAGATCCACGAGGAGGAGGGCGTCTCCATCCTGCTCGTGGAACAGAATGCGCGCAAGGCTCTGGGTGTCGCCCGATACGGCTACATTCTTGAACTGGGGAAGGTAGCCATCGAGGGTGAGGCCTGCGACCTGAAAAACGACGAGCGCGTCCGCGCCGCGTATCTGGGCGGGTCAAAGGTATCCTGCTGACAGACCGCACCTCCGACCAATTGCCAGTAGCAACCGGGATGCCCGCCTCGTTACCTGCCGGCAGTTCGGGAGAGGCACGGTCATGGCTTGTCCGCGCGGTCGATCGCACTACCATATGAAGGGATTCACAATGGAATGGGAGGCAGTATGAAAACGGTTGAGGAAATGCGGCGGGCTCACAAGGTTCTCGTGGCTTGGTCGTTCACTCCTGGGGGCGTCGAGCGGGGGTACGCCGGACGCAGGCTGATTGTCGACCTCACGACCAACACCTTTGAGGAGCGGCCGATTGAGCCGATGGTCAAAGAGAAATTCACGGGCGGTCGGGGGTATGGCATGTACTATCTGTGGCAGGCTGTCACGCCGGCGACCCACTGGAACGACCCGGAGAACGAGATTGTCTTCTGTGCCGGTCCATTGACCGGACTGACACAGTACCCCGGCTCGGGCAAGATGCATTCGGTGACCCTGTCTCCGGAAACGGGCGCCCCTGTCGACAACAATGGCGGCGGCTTTTTTGCTCCATTCTTGAAGTTCTCCGGGTTTGACGTCCTCGAGGTCCGGGGTAAGGAAGCGACAGGCGACGTCCTCATCACCATCGACGGCGACACCGGGACTGCAACTATCGAGACTGCGCCTGAAGAACCGGTCAACAGCTACGAACTGCCCGAGCTTCTGCACGCCATGTACGCGAGGGATGAGACAGACCGCAAGAATGTAAGCGTTGCAACATCTGGCGAAGGTGCCGAGCACTCACTGTTCGGCCTCATCAACCTCAGTTACTGGGACCCCAAGCGGAAGCGCACGCGTATCAAGCAACTTGCGCGCGGCGGACCGGGCACCGTGTTCCGCGACAAAGGCATCAAGGCTATCGTCGTGCACTTCAGCGGAACCAGTCCCACGCTTAACAAGCCGGCCGACCTCGAACCCATCAAGCTCGCCGGCTCCCGCATCAACAAGGAAATCCTAACCTTGGACCACACGCACAACCGGATGCGCGAGATTGGCACCGGCAACATGGTCGAGGTTCTCGACTCCGTCGATGTCCTGCCAGTCAAGAACTACCGCTTCGGCTCGGATCCGCGCACGAAGAACATCGCCAGCGATGTGTGGCTGCACCGCATGAGCCAGAACATGCCCGATGGCTGCTGGCTGGGATGCACACTGTCCTGCGCCCACGGAGTCGATGACTTTGAACTCACAACCGGCCCTCTCAAGGGACAGAAGGTGCTGGTTGACGGTCCGGAATATGAGACCATTGGAGGGCTGGGTTCCAACGTCGGGAGCTTTGACGCCGACTTTGTCCTCGAAGGCAACTTTTACTGCGACTATTATGGCCTCGACAGTATAGCATTCGCGACCAGCACGGCGTTTCTCATGGAGTGCTACGAGGCCGGCATCCTCAACAACGAACGCACCGGGGGACTGGACCTGCACTTCGGCAACACTGCGGACGCTCTCGAGCTGCTGCATCAGATTGGACAAGGGCGCGGCTTCGGCAAGGCAGCGGGGCTGGGCATTCGTCGTCTCAAGAAGCTGTTCGCGGATGAATATGGCGCCGACCCTGCCTTCCTGCAGGATATCGGCATGGAAGCCAAGGGAATGGAATACTCCGAATACATGACCAAGGAGTCGCTGGCTCAGCAGGGTGGGTACGGGCTTGCCTCCAAGGGGCCCCAGCATGACGAGGCGTGGCTCATCTTTATGGACCAGGTCAAGGGCCAGCTGCCGACGTTCGCCGACAAGGCCGAGTCACTGTACTACTTCCCGCTGTTCCGCACGTGGTTCTCACTCATGGGTTTGTGCAAGCTCCCATGGAATGACACGGAACCGGCCGACAATCATGACAGGTACAAGGGCATCGAGGCAGCCAAAGTCCCGGAACACGTCGAAAACTACCACCTGCTCTACCGCGGCGTCACCGGCAACAGCATCGATGATGACATCATGCTGGCACAGAGCAAGCGCGTCTACGACTTCCAGCGGCTGTTCAACCTGCGTATGGGCTTTGGCACGCGGAAGGACGACGTCATTCCATACCGCTCCATGGGTCCCGTGACCGCCAAAGAGTACGAGTCCCGCACCGAGCGGTACGACGGACAGCTGCGCGACCTGCTGAAGGTCGACCCCACAGGCAAGAGCACGCAGGAGAAGATGGCGCTTCTACGCGCATACCGCGAGGACCAGTACTGCAAGCTGCAGGATGCCGCCTATGCCCGCCGCGGCTGGGACAGCGACGGCGTTCCCACCCTCGAGACGGTCCAGGCGGAGGGCATCGACTTTCCGGAGGTAGTGGACCTCATCAAAAGGCACGCACACAAAGCCTGAACCCACGCAGCGAACGTCCACAACCGCCCGGAGAGAATCCCGGGCGGTTGTGGCATTTCGGGGACGGTTCCGTTTTCCCGCGAATGTTACAGCTGAGATGGCGTCATCTGCTACGCTGCAGAGCCTCTTGAAAAAAACCCCAATAGACTACTACACTCGCAGAGGCTAGTTCGCAATCCAGACCACCAAGAGTGTCTGTCTGGAACCAGGACATGTCAAGGCGACCTCCCTGGTATGGTGAAACGAGCAAGGATGGGCGACGCGATGGACAGGATTCTGTGACACCTTGGTCGTAGTGGGACATTCTCGCTGTGCCACCCAGGTGCACCCTGGGTAAGTGGTCGTAGAGTCACAGCTCGGCGCCGACGGGTCAAGAGCGCAGTGCGCAGACCACGCTGACGAACCGACAGACTGTCCAACAGGAGGGACGGAGAAAATGCCACAAACAGTCGATTTGAATAGCGACATCGGTGAGAGTTTCGGTGATTACAAGCTGGGGATGGACCAAGAGGTCCTGCAGTATGTTACCTCTGCGAACATCGCATGCGGCTTTCATGCCGGCGACCCGCTGATTATGGAGAAAACAGTGGCACTGGCAGCGTCCAAGAAGGTCTCTATTGGCGCGCACCCTGGCTACCCCGACCTCATGGGGTTCGGCCGGAGGGACCTCAAGGCCACACCGGCGGAGGTCAACGCATACGTCACGTATCAACTGGGCGCCCTCATGGCGTTCGCGGCAGCACACGGCACCCGTCTGGCCCACCTCAAGGCGCACGGCGCCATGTACAACATGGCGGCGGTTGACTACAACCTGGCCAGGGCGATTGCTGAGGCCGTTCACGCCGTGGACCCGCACATCATTCTGCTCGCACTTGCAGGAAGTCAGATGGTCAAAGCCGCCCACGACGTCGGGCTCACGGTAGCAGAAGAAGTCTTCGCAGACCGGGCGTACAACGAGGACGGCACCCTCGTGGCTCGCAGCAAGCAGGGATCGATGATTGAGGACGAACACGTCGCCATCACACGCGTCGTACGGATGGTAAGGGAGGGCAAGGTACAGGCGATTACGGGCAATGACATTGCAATCCGTGCCGATTCCGTCTGCGTGCACGGCGACAATCCGCAGGCCGTCGCGTTCGTACGGCAAATACGGGACGAACTGCAGCGGCAGGGCATCGATGTGGTCCCGATGACACACTTCCTGTAGGAGGGAATAATGGCGTCTTCTAAACCAACGCAACAAGCTTCCGCAAGCATGCTGATCGGCGCCGCGCTACTGATGGCGACCTCGGCCATCGGACCAGGGTTCCTGACCCAGACGGCGACATTCACGGAACAGTACAAGGCAAGCCTCAGCTGCATCATGATCCTGGCCATCCTCATGGCGCTCGTTGTTCAGCTGAACGTCTGGAGGATTCTCATCGCTTCTGGCAAGTCTGCGAACATTGTCGGCAACGAAGTACTGCCGGGGTTGGGGTATGTCATCTCGGCGCTCGTCTTCGTCGGGGGAATTGCCTTCGAAATCGGCAACGTCGCAGGGGCCGGCATGGGTCTGAACGTCCTGTTCGGCGTGAACGTGAAACTGGGCGCCGCTATCTCTGCGGTCGTCTGCATTGCAATCTTCGTGGTCAAGCAGTTCGGCAAGGCCATGGACAGGTTCTCGACGATTCTCGGTGGCGTCATGATTGTGCTGGCGGCCTACGCCGCAGTCACTTCACATGCTCCCGTAGGCCAGGTGCTGTACAGGACCGTCGCCCCGGAGACGTTCAGCTTCCTTGCGTTGACCACGCTGCTGGGCGGGACGGTTGGCGGATACATCACGTTCTCCGGCGCACACCGTCTGCTCGACGGTGGTGTCAAGGGTCCTGGCGCAGTGCATCAGGCTACGCGCACGGCCACGATGGGCATCGTCGTGACCGCCGTTGTGCGGTATCTGCTCTTCTTTGCGGTCCTCGGTGTCGTCCTTCTTGGGATCAAGTTGGACCCGACGAACCCTGCAGCCACTCCGTTCCAGCACGTGGCAGGAACGTTCGGCTACAAGCTGTTCGGCCTCGTGCTCTGGTCTGCCGCGGCAACATCTGTGGTCGGCTGCGCCTATACATCGTTCTCCTTTGTCAAGTCCTACTTCAAGACCGTGCAGAACCACTACGCAACCTGGATCATGGCGTTCATCGTGTTCTGCACCGCCTGGTTCATCATTCTTGGCAGGCCTGTCACGCTGCTTGTGCTGGCGGGCTCCATCAACGGTCTGATTCTGCCGTTCTCGCTGGGGTCCGTTCTGCTGGCCTCCAGGAACAAGAAGATTGTGGGTCAGGAGTATCACCACCCAACGTGGCTGATTGTCCTGGGTGTCATTGTTGTAGCCATCGCCCTGTACTCGGGCATCCGGTCACTGGGATCCATCGCTTCGCTGTGGAAGGGATCATGAGCACCCCGCTGGCCGTGGCGTTCCACCAGTCGAATGAGTGCAGACGTCCGGAAGGGGTGAGTGATGTACAGTGAACCCAGGTTCTTGCCAGCAGGGGACCAGGCACTGGTCATGGAGCTCGGCGACGCGATTGAGGAGCCATGCAGCATGGTCATCCGCAGTCTCGTCGAGTCCATCTCCAGGGAACAGGTTCCCGGCATCAGGGAAACGATTCCCTCGTACCGATCCATTCTGATTATCTACGACCCGATGGTCTCGGGGTTTGATGAGATGGTCCACACACTTGCCAGCCTCTTCAGCCGCCTGGACGTGCACGCGGCGGCAAAGGGAGACATCCTCGTCGTACCCGTCCTGTACGGAGGAGAGGCAGGACCTGACTTGCCGTTTGTTGCGGAGCACGCAGGCATGTCCGAAGAAGACGTCATCGCGCTGCACGCGTCGCGTGATTATCTCATTTACATGCTCGGGTTCACTCCCGGTTTCACGTACCTGGGTGGCATGGATGAACGTATCGCGACCCCTCGGCTGGAGCGCCCGCGGGAACGGATCCCGGCCGGGTCCGTCGGCATTGCCGGCAAGCAGACCGGTATCTACCCTATCGACAGTCCTGGCGGCTGGCGCCTCATCGGTCTGACGCCCATACGACTGTACGACCCGCATCGCGATCCCCCCATTCTGCCCAGCGTAGGAGGCTACATCCGATTTCGGAGGATAGAGGAACGTGAGTTCAGTGCCATCGCCGGACAGGTCGAGCGTGGCGAATATCAGCCAGAGGTCATCCGGCAAGGCGGTGCGGCATGAGAATCCTGCAACCGGGCATCACACTCATTGAAGACAGTGGCAGGTTCGGCTATCAGGCGTTTGGCATGGCAACCGCTGGCGCCTGCGACCCGTATGCATACAGACTGGGAAACGTTCTGGTAGGCAACCGGGGGGGCGAAGCGTCGCTCGAGTTCACGCTCATGGGACCCACGATTGAGTTCGAGGAGGTGGTGACCTTCGCACTCACGGGCGGTGACTTCACGCCAACCCTCAACGACCTGCCCGTTCCCCTGTGGCATTCCTGCAAGGCCGTTCCTGGCGACACGCTGGCGCTCGGAGGCGTCGTCTCCGGCCGCATCGGCTACCTGGCAGTAGCAGGAGGGATAGATGTGCCGGTGGTCATGGGGAGCAGGTCGACCTACCTGCGCGGCAGGATTGGCGGTCTCGACGGCAGGGCCCTGCGGAAGGGTGACATCCTGCCGGTTGGCACAGGTGGCGCAGGTACGCCGGGGCGCCAACTGGACGACGCGTACATGCCACTCTACCCCACGGAAATCACCGCGACTGTGGTACTGGGCCCCCAGGATGACTGGTTTACCGAGCATGGCATCGCTGCCTTCCTGGGCAATGCCTACGAGGTAACCAACAGTTCGGACCGCATGGGTTACCGCCTGCAGGGGGAGACCATCCAGCACGTCAAGGGAACTGATATCATCTCAGACGGCATTCCTCTCGGCGCCGTGCAGGTGACGGGGGATGACCAGCCCATCATCATGCTTGCGGACCACCAGACGACGGGTGGGTACACCAAGATAGCAACTGTTGTAACGCCCGACATCACCAAGGTGGCGCAGGCCTCCCTTGGCAGTCTGATTCGGTTCAAGGCGGTTTCCGTCCGCGAGGCCAACGAAGAATATCGACGCTACGAAGAACGCATGAGACAGGTCTGCTGGCACCTGGAGGAATAGCCGCGTCAGAAGGAAGGTACCCTCCTCTCAGCCGTACAGCCGCCCGGACCTCACCTGTGCGGGCGGCTGTACCATCCCAGGGACGGTTCCGCTTCCACCTGTGGTACAGTCGGAAACGCCCGGCACATGCCAGGCGTCACATGACCAGGTTGAACAGGTAGCCGACCACGATAATACTCACCCCGACGATGCCGATGAATGTGGCAAGGAGTTTGGGTTTCAGAACGCGGCGAAGAATGAGTGACTCCGGCACCGACAGTCCCGTGACGGCCATCATGAATGCCAGCGCTGTTCCGAGCGGAAGGCCCTTGGCCCACAGTGCCTGCACGATAGGGATGACCCCTTCCGCGTTCGAGTAGAGTGGAATCCCGATGAGGACTGCAATAAGGACTCCCAGGGGGTTGTCCGCTCCGGCGTACCGGACAAGGAGGTCGGCCGGGGCATATCCATGGATAAACGCCCCGATGGCCACGCCCGCTGCGACCCAGGGGGCCACACGGCGGAAGATTTCCCGAACATAGTTCCAGCCTACCCGCAGTCGCTCGTGGAGGGAAAGCGTAGCGACAGGGTGCCCGCCGACCTTTGTCTGGTAGACATAATCCTCGACCCAGTGTTCGAGATGGAGACGTCCAATGATGAGGCCGCTCACAACAGAAATGATGAGACCAAAGGCGACATACAGAGCCGCGGTCCCGGCACCGAAGAGCCCCCAGAGCAGTACCACGCCGGATGGCGTGATCATCGGACTTGCAATCAGAAATGTCATGGTGACACCGAGGGGAACGCCCGACTCTACGAATCCGATGAACATGGGGACCGCAGAACAGGAACAGAACGGCGCAACGGCTCCCATGAGGCTGGCAAGGACATGGCTCATCAGTCTGCTGTGGCGGGCAAGGACCCCTCTGATTGCTTCGGGCGGCAGCCACGTCTGAACCAGGCCCACAGCGAAGATGACTCCTGCCAGCAGGAGATAGATTTTGATGATGTCATAGACAAAGAACTGTACTGCGCCGCTCAGAACTGTGCCATGCGGCATGCGCAGCAGAACATACGTAAACCAGTCGGCAACCAGAGTGAGCATGGAACTCCTGTCAGTCCAAGTTCTGGAGAGCAGGAATCAGATGCCTGCGCTCACGAGCGCCCGCTTTACTTCCTCTGGCGAAAGCACCCGTCCGCTCGCAAGCACCTTGCCGTCAACGACCAGCGCCGGCATGGACATCACGCCATACGCCATGATCTGCGCCATGTCCGTCACGGCCGTTACCTGGGCTTCCTTGCCAAGCAACTGCAGAGCCTTCCGCACGTTTGCCTCGAGGCTGTGACAGCGGGCACACCCTGAACCAAGGATTTCGATATGCATGGATTCCTCCTAGGTACCCAAGAGATTGTTGAGAAATGACACAAGCTGCTTCACGCGCTCCTCCTGTCTCCTGTAGAACACAAACTGACCCTCTCTGCGGGAAGTAACCAGGCCAGTGTCACGAAGGATCCGCAGGTGGTGTGACACCAGATTCTGCGCAATGCCCAGGGACCGTTCGATCTCGCAGACACAGAGTTCCCCATCCCGCAGGAGCCTGAGTATCCTAATGCGCTGCTGCTCTGTGAGAACCGAAACCAGTTGTGCCTGCTCGTCCTGCCCCGCACCCCAGTCGGCGTCCCTTGTCCTGTTCTCACATTCAGAGACTCGCTCGTCCATATCTCAACTCTGATTGATATAATGTCCATTGATATCTTAGAGCAGCAGGGCTCCGTGTCAAGCGAAGCCGGACAGTGTGTACCACCGGACAAAAGATGGAACCGTCGCCGGGTGGTACCGTTGACAAGATTGGGCGGGAGCCTATTCTATATCGCATATGACCGATACAGTTGATGCCGTCGTAATAGCGCGGGCCCTGGGAGACACCACGCGCGCCCGCATCGTTACGTTGCTTGCGGAGCGGAATCTGTGCGTCTGCGAACTCACAGAGACGCTTGGTCAATCTCAGGCAAACATCTCGGGCCATCTCAAGCTGCTGGTTGCCAGCGGGTTGATTGTCTCCTATCGGCACAGCTACTGGACACACTACGCGCTGACGCAGAATCTCCCTGCTGATATTGCAGGCTTCGTCCGTGCCGTCGTCCATGAGACCCGATCGGCGTTTTCTTCGGACCTGGCGAGACTCACAGCGCTTCCCGCAGATGTGTGCACGCGCCGACAACAGGGACGACGTCTTGCTCGTGAGGGCACCAATGCAGCTCCACAACACTGTCATTCTCGAGGAAAGGGAGGTCGCGATGAAAGAGCATAAAGCAGGGCTTGGGATCTTTCAGAAATATCTCAGTCTCTGGGTAGCGCTGTGCATGGTCGGTGGAGTCATTCTTGGCCGGCTCCTGCCTGGCGTTGTGGGGGCTCTCGACCGCATGACGGTCTACAACATCTCACTGCCCGTAGCGGTGCTCATCTGGCTCATGATCTACCCCATGATGCTGCAGATTGACTTTGGCAGTATCAAGCGCGTGGGCCGAAACCCAATCGGCCTGCTCATTACACTGATTGTCAACTGGGCCATCAAGCCTTTCACCATGTTCGCGCTTGCGTCCCTGTTTTTCCGCGTTTTCTACCAGCAGATACTGAGCCCTGACCTGGTGAAGCAATACATCGCAGGCGCGGTCCTCCTGGGAGCTGCGCCATGTACTGCGATGGTGTTCGTGTGGAGTTACCTCTCGGGTGGCGACCCAGCGCATACCCTGGTGCAGGTGGCCATCAATGACCTTGTGATTCTCTTCCTGTTCATTCCTCTTGTGGCGCTCCTCCTGGGGGTAGGCGGCGTTAGCGTGCCGTACCCGACACTGTTCCTCTCGGTCATTCTGTTTGTCGTCATACCTCTTGCGGGTGGTGCCCTGACGAGACGCACACTTATCCGCTCGCATGGTCAGGAGTGGTACGACCAGGTGTTCCTGCCCAGGTGGCAGCCGGTCACGGTGGTCGCACTGCTTGCGACGCTCTTGCTCATCTTTTCATTCCAGGGCGACACCATCACAGCCAACTGGGTCAACATCCTGCTCATTGCAGTCCCCTTTACTCTGCAGACATACCTCATCTTCTGGATTGCCTATGGCGCCTGCAAACTGCTCAAGGTGCCATACCGGATCTCGGCACCCGCTGCCATGATAGGGGCCAGCAATTTCTTCGAACTTGCTGTTGCCGTTGCTATCTCACTCTGGGGCATCAACTCTGGAGCAGCGTTGGCAACGACAGTGGGCGTGCTGACCGAGGTACCGGTCATGCTCAGCCTGGTGTCCATCGCTCAGAGGACACGGCACTGGTTCCCGGACGCGCGTACCGCGGACGACGTCCGCGCAGGCGCCCTGCTCAGTCCGGAGACTGTAACATTGCGGTGAAAACGGAACCGTCCCCGTGATGTTACAGAGACTGTTGTTCGGTGCGGGCGATAATCTCGTCCTGCAGGCCTTGCGTCAAGTCACAGAAGAAGTCGCTGTAGCCGGCGACCCGGACGATCAGGTCGCGGTACTTGTCCGGTTCCGCCTGGGCGGCACGCAGGGTCGCAGCCGTGACAACATTGAACTGGATATGGTGCCCGCCTAGGGTGAAGTAGCTGCGTATCAAGTGCGTCAGCCCGTCCAGTCCGATATCCCCTTCGACCAGCGCAGGTGAGAACTTCTGGTTGAGCAGGGTTCCCCCTGTGCGGACATGGTCCATACGCGCGGCTGACCGTATGACTGCTGTAGGCCCCTTGCGGTCGGCGCCCTGGACCGGCGAGATGCCATCGGACAGCGCCACGCCAGCGCGTCTACCATCTGGCATCGCACCCGTCACCGAACCGAAGTAGACATGGACCGTCGTGGAAAGATAGTTGACGTGATACGTGCCGCCCTTCGTACTGGGACGTCCGTCGATGCTGTCGAACACCGTATCGAACAGTTGTGCAACGATGTCATCCGCTGCGGGGTCGTCGTTGCCATACTTGGGTGACTGATTCCACAGGACCAGGCGGGTCCTCTCATGGTCCACGAAGTCGGCGTCGATAGCCGTCAGGACTTCGTCCATGGTCAGGTCACGCTTGTCGAACACGTGGCATTTCAAGGCCGACAGACTATCTGTGCAGCTTCCCGGCGCCGTAATCTGGATGTAGGTGGAGTTGTACCGCGGTCCACCGTCGTTGTAATCACGGCCGCGCGCGATACAGTCGTCCACGAACAGCGAGAGGAAGGGGGCTGGCATGTGCTCGGCGTAGAGGCGCTCAATGACGTTGTTGCCCCGGACCTTGATGTCCACGAAGTGGCGCAGCTGTGTCGTGAAGGCCTGGTAGAGCTCGTCATAGGTTGCAAAGGAACGCGGGTCGCCAGTCCGCTGCCCGATGGTCTTGCCCGTCCGCGGGTCCAGGCCGTCGTGCAGGGTCACTTCAAGAATCTTGGGGAGGTTGAGGTAACCGGTAAGGATATATGCCTCCCGGCCAAAGGCACCCGTCTCCACGCAACCGGATGTCCCTCCCATGCGGGCGTCGACGACGGACTTGCCCTGCCTCAGCAGCTCCTCCACGACCATGTCCGCATTGAACACCGAGGGCTGTCCCCACCCCTCACGGATGATGCGCGCAGCGCGCCGCAGGAAACGGTCGGGGCTCTTCCGGCTCAGCTGGATGTTGGAGGACGGCTGCAGCAGGTGCATTTCATCGATGACGTCGAGCAGCAGATAGCTGACGTCGTTCACTCCGTCTGACCCGTCGGGGCGCAGGCCTCCAACGTTGATGTTGCAGAAGTCCGTATACGTGCCGCTCTCCGCGGCGGTGACGCCCACCTTGGGCGGCGCCGGCTGGTTGTTGACCTTGACCCACAGGCATTCCAGCAGCTCCATGGCCCGCTCGCGCTGAAGGCTGCCCTCTTGAACCTCCCGTGTGTAGAACGGCTCCAGGTGCTGGTCCAGACGACCAGGGCAGAAGGAATCCCAGGTATTCAGCTCGGTGACAACCCCGAGGTGCACGAACCAGTATGCCTGCAGCGCTTCGTAGAAGGTTCGGGGCGCTTGGGCGGGAACCCAGGAGCACACTTCGGCAATCGTCAGCAGTTCGGCCTTGCGCGCCGGGTCCGGCTCGGTCTCGGCCATCGAACGAGCCAGTGCCGCGTTGCGTTCCGCATATGCCACCATGGCATCTGCGGCCACCATCATTGCGCGCAGTTCCTCGCGCCTTGCCGTCGCCCCCGGGTCGTTCAGGAAGTCGAGGCGCGCCACTGCCTCTCCCGCCTCCCGCTTGAGCTCCAAAAGGCCCTTCTGGTAGATAACATGGCCCAGCACAGTGTGCCCCGGAGCACGTTGCTCCATGAACTCCGTGAACACGCCCGCTGCGTAGGCGTCCTTCCAGGCAGGTTCCATCTGCGCAAAGATGCGGTCGCGCATGGACCGCCCCCGCCACATGGGAATGACCTCCTCCTGCTGAATGCGCCGTGCCTCATCGTCCACTGTGTACGAAATCTTCTCGCGGCTGTTTAGGACGTCCAGGTCCTCCATACTGTGGCAGCACAGTTCCGGGTAGGTCGGGACAGCCTTGGGGGCGGGGCCGCGCTCGCCAACAATCAGCTCATCCTGGCCAATGTACAACTGCTTGTGTTCCAGGACGTACTGCAGCAGCCGGGCGCGGTACATGGGCGCTGACAGTCCGCGTGCTTGCCGGTCAAACTCTGTCACAAGGTGCGCTCGCTCCAGCGACAAAGATGGCGCAGTCGAAAGGCTCTGCTGCCGAAGACGTGCGATGCGTTCGTTCATTTTAACCTCCTGTTACTACCTCAAGCCCTGCTGCCTCGAACATTGCCTGAAGGCGCTCCAGCTGCTCTGTCGATGGAGGCTGAAGCTCAGGAAGGGAGTACTGCCGTCTCAGCCTGACATACTTCTCCGTTCCAATGCGGTGGTACGGCAGAAGGTCCACACGGCGCAGCCCCAAATCTCGCATGAGGCCCACCAGCTGCCACACATTGGCATCGTCGTCGTTCGCCCCGGGTATGACGGGCAGGCGGACCACGACGTGTGCATGTGCCTGGGCGAGCGTGCGCAGGTTGGCTAGAATCCCTGCATTGCCGTGCCCAGTCCACTGCCTGTGGCGCGCTTCATCCACCAGCTTGACATCATACAGGAACAGGACCCCTTTCTGCGCCAGCCAAAGCAAATCATTGCCATCCCCCACGCCGCAGGTTTCGACTGCAACGGGCAGGTGTTCACTGTCACACGCATCCACGAGCTCTCGGAGGAAAGCCGCTTGCAGGAGTGGCTCGCCACCAGAAATGGTGACTCCACCCCCGGATTCCTCCATGAAAACGCGGTCGTGCAGGAGTTCACCCAGGACATCTGGCACGCTCATGCGTGTTCCTGCAAGCGTTCTGCCCCCCTGAGCGCAGGTTGTGGTGCACTGTCCGCACGCCGTGCACGCCTCGGTGATGCCAGGGACGCCGTCTACCAGTGTAGCCGCGCCGTGCGGACATACACGCACGCAGTCGCCGCAGCCTGTGCATCGGTCAGTGAGCAGCATGAGTTCCGGTCCGAGCGCCTGGCCCTCCGGGTTGTGACACCACAGACAGGACAGAGGGCAGCCTTTGAGGAACACGACGGTGCGGATTCCCGGGCCGTCGTGCAGTGCGTAATGCATGATGTTGAAGACCGTTCCTTGCATGACTCTAGTGTACACTGTGCCGTCCGAATTCCATGACCTTTTCCGTCCCTACAGACGTTCACCTGCGACGGTCCCGGCGATGACCTCAAGCGCCGCCTCAATGGCGATGGCATCCGTTTCCACTGACATCGTTGGCGTCGACGCCGCTCTGCCTACGGCCTGAGCCGGAGCGAAGGGCACATGGATGAACCCGGCCCGAAGGCCAGGAACTTCGTCGGCCGCCATATGGAGGACACAGTACATGATGTAGTTGCACACGTACGTGCCGGCGGAATACGAACAGTGTGCTGGTATTCCCCTGCTGCGAATCTTCTCCACCATGAGTTTCACGGGGACTGTCGCGAAGTAGGCGGCACTTCCACCGCTGTGGATCCGCTGGTCCCGGGGCTGGTTCCCCTCGTTGTCAGGAATCTCGGCGTCTACGATGTTGACAGCTACTGCCTCGACGCCGATATCAAATCGTCCGCCGGCTTGTCCAATGCAGAGAACCGCCTCTGGATGCGTGTTCAGGACAGCCTTCCGGACAAGCTGGTCGCACTTCCCGAACACAGTCGGAATCTGCAGCTTGATTACCTCCGCGCCAGAAATGGCGCCGGGAAGCAGCCGCACGGCTTCCCAGGCGGGATTGACGCCCTCCTGCCCGAACGGGTCAAATCCGGTGACAAGGATGCACATACGTTCACCTCACAGGGGCTAGATAGCGTTGTCTCCACAGGTCACAGAGTGGCGCAGGCGCACGGTGGTACTGCTCCTTTGAGCACGCTAACACTGTTCGTATTCCGTGTCAAGGCCGCCTCCCGACCAGTCCGCACAAGGCATACGCCAAAGGGAATCATGGACGGCAGGCGCTCCGCCTTGGGTTGAACGTCACAATCACACCCTGTACAATGGGAGTGAGGTGATACGATGGCAGCAGTAACGGTGCGCGTGTTCCTGACGGACGCCTTCAAGCAGGGACCTGTCGCACGTTCGGCAGATACATACGTTGAGGCACTGCGCTCGCTCGTGGAGGAGTATCCAGTCCTGAAGGGCCTTATTCTCACTCAGGACGGCCACCTGCAGCGAACCTACATCTATCTGCTCAACGGCAGGAGCGTAGAGTTCTTGGGCAAGGAACATGCGCCACTTGCAGATGGCGATACGCTGTCCGTGTTTCCGCCTGTTGGCGGGGGATGACGTCCGGCGCCCTGGAACGAGGGCGGCCCTACAGGGCCGCCCTGAATACAGACGGATAGAGGTCCGCGTGCGCAACGGTGCCCTGCAGGAGCGGTGTGAGAAGGGAGCTGATATCAGTCTGCTCCCGCATGATCCGCAGGTACACACCGGGGTTGTTCACCCCATCGCCTACAAAAACGAAGCCCCGCAGCCTGCCGTCTCTGACAAGTAGTTTTCGATACTGCCCGTCCCTTGTATCGCGATAAACGTCTCCCTCGTCCCGCGTGCTCTCCCCGCCCGTGAACACAGTCAGGCCGAACACTGTCAGGATATTGCGGAGAACGTCCCCGGGGTACGCTGTCTCGTGACCGGTCATGTTCTGCGCAGCGAGCCTCGCCTGCTCGACGGCCACTGGCCAGAGGGCGTGCGGTGCCTTCTCGCCCAACAGGATGTCATCAGTCTCGACAGCATCGCCGGCGCCGTACACCGCTGCAGCGCTTGTTTCCAGGTGTGACCCCAGGACGACACCTTTGTTTACCTCAATGCCGGTGCCCTTGAGGAACCCTGTGTTGGGCCGCACGCCCTTCCCGTACACAACGCAGCAGCCACGGAGCATCCTCCCGGAGGCAAGCCGGACCTCGAGAAAATCCCCCCGCTGCGTGATTTCGACAATGTCCTCGCCCTTCAGCAGTTCCACCTCGAGTCCGTTCAGCGTCTGTTCGATCATCGCGGAGGCTTCGCGGTCGACAATCTGAGACAGCACACGGTTTGACGAAACCACGTACGTCACGGGGACGCCCAGCTTGACAAGCGCATCTCCAACCTCGGCATTGACCAGCCCTGCACCGCAGAGGATGACCCGTTTCTCGCTGGAGGAGGCCATGCACTTCCGGACCACCTCGATGTCTCCGATGTTGCGAATACCGACGACGGAGGAAAGGTCTGAACCTGGAACCTTGGGAATAACCGGCGATGTGCCCGTTGCTATCAGCAGGCGATCATAGCTCTCGACCCTCCCGTCACTCGTGTGGACTGTCCGGGCTGCGGTATCCAGCCCATCAACAGTCGCGCCCAGTCTGAGTTCCACGCCCTGCGGGGCCCGCAGGGCACAGTTGTCGAACCACGTCATGCCCGACAGGATGTACGGCAGGGACATCTTGCCATAGGGTCGCACACGCTCTCCTGACAGGAGGACAACCTCATCCTGCGGACTCAGTTCTCTGATGCGGGTCGCCGCCGTGATACCCGCGACGGAGGCCCCGACAATCACATGTTTCATGCCAGCTCTGCGATGCCCAGGTCTGTGAGCCGCGCCCTCGTGGGCACGCTGTCCTTTCCCCAGCCCCGCAGGGTGTAGTACTCGCCCAGCATCTTGTCCAACTCCTCCACCTCGCCCTTCGACGGTCCCGCCGGAATCGGGTCGTGCAGGATTCTTGGCGGCAGAGTATCATCTTTGGCGGTAAAGCCAGCCTTGAGATTGAACAGCTTCTCCATGTTCCAGATGCGCTCGCCAATGGTCAGGAATTCTTTTTCATCGATACGAAATCCCGTCGCAGCGGCAACAAGTTGAGCAAGGTCCGCCGCTTGCAGCCCAAACGTCGTGAACAGGCAGATGCCAGCTGAGTCCAGGGCTGCGGTGAGGTCCTGCAGGAACTTGGTCACCTGCGCCTTGCCCTCGTAGACGAGCCGGTCAAGGCCTGGGGCCAGGACTTCCGCGGCGATGCTATACCCGCGCACGTGACAAGCGCCGCGGTTGCTGGTTGCATATTCCAGACCGATGCCCTTGATGCCGCGTGGATCATATGCTGGAAACTCCTGTTTCTTGGCGGACATGGACAGCTCTGGATGGCCGTAGTACTCCGCGACCCGGTATGAACCCTGTGCAAGCAGCTTGCCAAAGTCGTCTTTCTGCTCAGCCATGGCGCGGACGCAGTCCACCATCGCCTCTGCATCACCGAAGCGCAGCGCGAACGGAGCATCGTCCTTGGGCATGTAGCCCTTTTCGTACAGCTCCATCGCGCACGCGACTGTCGAGCCTGCCGATATCGTATCGAGACCATACCGGTCGCACAGGAAGTTGGCCATGACGACCGCGTCCAGGTCCGACACGCCGCACATGGCGCCAAAGGACCAGACCGACTCGTATTCCGGTCCGCCCCCGTGCTCTCCCTTGTACTTGCCTTCTCGAATCTCAGTCACCCGGCCGCAGGCCAGCGGACAGTCAGCACAGCCCTCGTTGCGCACCAGGTTGTGGTCGCGCAGGCTTTCGCCACTAATCTTGGCGGCCTCCGGGAAGAAGGCCTCCTGCGCGTTGCGCGCTGGCAGGGACCCAGTGGAGTTGATGATGTTGACCAGTACCGCTGAGCCGTAGGTGGGCAGACCGCCGCTGGCCACGGGGTTGGCAGCAAGGATGGAACGGGTCGAGCGCACCGCTTCAAGGAATGCATCGTGGTCTGCAACCGCAACGCCCAGAGTCCCGCGCACCGCAATGCCCTTCAGGTTCTTGCTTCCCACGACTGCACCGACTCCCGTCCTGCCGGAAGCCCGATGCCCGCTGAACATCACACCGGAGATACGGGAGAGCCTCTCCCCCGCAGGCCCTATTATCATGGTTTCGGCCTGCAGATGCGTCTCCTCGCGCATGAGCTGGTCGGACTCGGGAACGAGCTTGCCCCATAGGTGGCTGGCGTCGCGGAACTCGACTCTTCCCTTGTTGATCCAGAGATACACGGGGGTGGGCGATACCCCCTCGATGACCACCATGTCGTACCCGGCCCGTTTGAGCATGGGTCCGAAGTATCCGCCTGCATTCGAACTTGCAATGGCGCCATTCAGCGCCCCTTTCGTGATGACCATGACCCTGCCGGAGGAAGGCGCAGTCGTCCCATCCAGCGGCCCTGTCGCAATGATGACCTTGTTCTCCGGCGCGAGAGGATCAACGTTGGGGTCGACCTCCTCCACCAGCATCCGCGTGCCATACCCCCTTCCCCCGATAAACTCCCTCGCCCAGTCTTCGCGAAGCGGCTCTTCACGGACGCTCTGGTCCGTCAGGTTGACCCGTAGAATCTTGCCCTGATATCCACCATCGATCATGGGTTCACCCCCCGGGACATCTCCTCGGCAATCTTGCGGTACGCACCGGCGACGCCTGCCTGCTTGCTGGCAACCATGTCTTCAACTTCTACGTACGTGAGCGCTTTGGGACTGCAGACCTTGACGCACGCGGGGTCTCCGTCACAGTGGTCGCACTTGATGATTTCCTTGCCCACGTGATTGAGTCTGATGGAGCCCCACGGACACGCAACAACACACTGCTTGCAGCCGATGCACTTTTCACCGAGGAAATCTACGCGTCCTGTCTCAGCGTTCTTGACGAGCGCTCCGGTCGGGCAGACCTGCGCGCAGTAGGGAATCTCACATTGCGTGCACACAGAGGGAACGAACGTCAGGTCCTCGTGAAAGGTCGTTACGTTGATGCGCGCATCGAGCGGGTTGAAGACACCCGTCTTTTCAAACGAGCAGGCGTCCATGCATGCCCGGCAGCCAGTACACTTTGCCGGCTCAAGCACCAGTACTCTCATACCGCCACCTCCCTGGTTCGATTCCCTTTCCAAAGATGGGAGGTATAAGAGTTTCCCCTTATGCCCTATCGGCTTCACTCCGTAGCTGCTGCTGTAGGTCATGAAGCTCGGGTACTTTCCTTGTAGTCCTTTCCGGGAAAAAGTCAACTGCCGTGGTTGCCGCGACCAGACGTGGGTCCGGACCGCCTGCAGCACGCCTGCAACGGCAAAGCAACACTGGCTATCTGAAGCCTGTACGATGTGCTCTGGGACTGATGACGATGGTGTGTTCGGGCACGCCGAGTGTGTAGCGATACTTCAGCACGTGCCGCACTTCATCTTTCAGGAAGGTGCCATCGGTCATCCAGACACGGTAGCCATCCGGATACTGCAAAGGTGGCACGAAGATTTCGGTTGGCTGGATGACGCGAGCGTCGTGGCGGAAGGTAAGACGCATCACCCTGCGACCCATGTCAAAGGAAAGATGCACCGGCTCACCGGCCACAGCGATGGGGTACGGACGCACAATGGCGCGCAGGGCCCGGCCTCCGCGGTCTGGCAGGCGCGTGTCTCGCCCCTGGTCGCGGCTCCAGATGGAGAGGTCCTCACCGTTCCACCCGTCGCCTCTCCTATTGGTATTGCTGACTGTGTAGTTCCAGATGGCCGCCGAGCACAGGCTAGCCTCGACAGCGCTCAGGCTGTGGTCCAGGAGCTCCTCCTGCTCACGGTAATCCCCTGAGTGGAAGGCACGCCCACCCCTCAGGTCGAAGGGCACCCCGATCTCGCCGATGACAGTCGGAGCCCCCAGGCATGTCTGTCCCCTGGACCTGAGTTCAGCCAGCTGCGCCGCAGCACCACGCCGCACAGCCCAAGGACCAAGCAGCATGCGATGGTGCAACGCGTCGTAGCCCACCCAGTCGCTGTGCCGTTTGAGCATCAGAGGTATGGCATCATACCAGTGGGGAGCAGAGACAAGTCCCGCGCAGTCGCCCTTCATAACCGGCAACCGTTCCATGGGCTCCCCCTCCACGAAGATGAGCGCATCACTGTCGTCTGTGTGAACAGCTGAGGCGACTCGCAGAAGAAACGGCGTCAGGTAGTCGGTGGCAAAATCCACCTGCCGCCCCCTGACCTGTACAAAGTAGTCAGGCTTGAGCACCCTCGGCACGCCGTCCGCACTGATGTCCCAGACGCCATGCTCGCGCCAGATGCAGGGAACGCCGTCCTGCCATGCCCGCGCGTGTCCGGCGTTCACCCCCTCGTGCCCCTGCAGGCGCGGACCCCGGCGTTCCATGGACCAGACCTCAACCTCCTGCTCAAGACCGTCCCCCAGCGCAAACGACTGGAGGGGCGTGGGCTCGAGGCCCTGCTTCTGGTCGCCCTCGAGTGCCATGAGGTCATTCCAGCCGATATAGCCATGCGATGGTTCGTTGAACGTGTCGTACCCAATAACGCAGGAAATCCCCTTGAGACGTTGAACTACCTGCAGGAGCGCATCCACGTAGTGGCGCTGCAGATACTCCTGGATACCCTCGCCGTCCACTGTGACGCCTGGGGCGAAGTCCTCCCCGCCAAAGAACAGGGTGAACATCGTCGCGCATGCCAGGCGCGTTGTGTTGGTAGACCACAGCGAACTGGGATATGGGTCCCCATGCGTTTGATGAACGATGGCAGCATAGGTGTCCGCGAAGCGGGTCATGTCCAGACCAGCCGCTTCCAGCGTCCATCCCGGCGCGCCGTCACCGCCGGTGAATCTGCTCCAGACATCCTGATGGGGGTCGATGAACACGGTGAAGCCCATGTCGTCCGCGAGCCGCATGACACGCTCGAGATAGTCCAGGTACTCGGTGTCGTACAACCCAGGCCCGGCGTGCTCGATGGCCTCCCATGTCACCAGGAACCGCAGGAGCGTAAGCCCCCACGATTTGAGTCGGCTCAGGTGCTCGGCAGCTTCGTCCAGTGGAAATGGCCTTCCTACGAAGGACACCATGCGGTGGTCGAAGAATCCCTCAGGGTTGTGGGTCGCTCCATCCGGAACAGTCGGGACCTTGCTGTCTCCACCCAGGTTGACGCCACGCAGGAGAACCGTCCTCCCCGCCTCGTCCTTGAACCAGCAGCCGTCTGTGCGCAGCATCGCTCGTTCTTGTTCTCAGGGGAGATGAAAGCGGGAGCGGAACTCGTCGACGACAGACCGGAAGCCTTCCGGCAGCATCGCAAGGCACGGCTGCGCCAGGTCCGCTGGAATGCCGTGATAGAAGGCTTCCGCAATGCTGCCGGCGACTGCCGCCTGCGAATCGGCGTCCCCAAGCAGGTCGACTGCGTGCTGGAGACTGGATGCAACATCGCTGGACTCCAGGAAGCAGATGATGGCCTCGGGCACAGAGAGTTCGGCCGCCTCGAACCATCCTCCGCGACAGTCGGTCAGAGAACGGTGCAGGTCGTAGCCGAAGCGAGCCTCGAGTTCGGACCGGATGGCTTGCTGCGAAGTACCTGTACGGGCCAAGAAGATGGCGGCGGCCACCGCCTGAGCGCCGGCGATGCCATCGGGGTGGTTATGCGTGGGTTCCGCACTGCGGCGGGCCTCCTCAAGTGTTTCATCCAGCGTGTCGAATGCCCATCCGACCGGACTGACCCTGGCCGCAGCTCCATTGCTGTAGCTCAGTGGCAGAGTGTGTTCAGGGTCGTCCAGCCACTTCTGAAAGCGCGTGCTGTACCGTCGACCGGGATTGGCAACGGCCCATGCCCGCAAGGTCTCAGCATAAGGACGCCGATGCAGGACACTGTCCGCCACTGCAAGCGTCAGCACTGTCTCGTCGGTATAGGTCGAACTTGCCGCAAGCAGCGGGCGCTCGCCGCTCACCACCACATGATATTCGTAGACCGAGCCGACGATGTCGCCGACGATGGCTCCGAGCATGCGCTGACCTGTGCGCAGGGCTACATGGAATCCAGGTATAGCCGCTGCATTTGTTCCGCAGACGCCACCTGGCGGGGGTTAGTCTTGCCTACCAGCTCCTCCATCGCCTGCTCGGCAAGCTCCGGCAGGTCGGCCTCCCGTACGCCCATCGCAGACAGCCCCGGGGGAATTCTCAGTCGACGGTTCAGGTCCTCCACCCCGGCAATGGCCTTCTCTGCGTTCTCACGGTCCGTGCGCCACGGATGCCCCACGCCCATCGCGACAGCAATCTTTGCCATCCTGCTGCCGACCAGCACCGAGTTCCACCGCATGACGGCAGGCAGAAGCACCGCGTTGAGAACCCCGTGCGGCAGGCCGTACTTGCCGGTCAGCGGGTGAGAAAGCGCATGCACGTAGCCGAGGCCCGAATTGTTGAATGCCAGTCCCGCGAGGAATGCTGCGTTGCACATTCCGTGCCGAGCCGCGATATCGTCGCCCTTGTCGAACGCACGCGGAAGCCACTGGCACACGAGCGTTATGGCCTCGTATGCAAGCGAGTCTGTAAGCGCCGTCGCGTTGGTGGCGACGTAGGCTTCGATAGCATGCGACAGCGCATCCATGCCGGTGGCAGCGGTCAGTGCTGGCGGCATGCTGACCATCAGCTGCGCGTCGTTGACCGACACATCTGCGGTCAGCCGCCAGTCCTTGATAGTCATCTTGTGGTGCGTCCTGCTGTCAGTGAGGACTGCCACCGAGGTAACTTCGCTGCCTGTTCCCGCTGTGGTGTTCACCGTGATGAACGGGGGCAGCCGCCGGGACGCCTTGTTCTCGCCCTCATACTGGTCGACGGTTCCGCCGTTTGTCACGATCAGGCCGATGCCCTTGGCACAGTCCATTGCGCTGCCTCCGCCGATAGCCACCAGCAGATCGCAGTGTTCATCCCCGTACAGCTGCACCCCCGTGACCACCATGGCGTCCGTCGGGTTGGGCCCGGCACCCGCATACACGACCGAAGCAATGCTGCTCCGCTCCAGCACATCCGCCACCATGCGGCCCTGTTCCTGACCTGTAGAACCCATCGAAGCCACGATAAGCGCCTTTGTTCCACCAAGGTTGCTGGCCCAGGCTCCCACGTCTTGCAGGGCTCCCCGGTGAATCAGGTTGACGCCTGGCATATAGTACGTTCCGGGCATATCAACACCTCCCCATCACTGCTGCTTCTTCAGTGCGCCGCCCGTTCATCGGTCTCCAGCCGCTTCCGCCGTACGGGCCACACGGGCCGAAAATGGCACCATGTCGAGCACTGTCCTCGCTTCTTCCTCTGTCAGCCCGAACAGCTCCATGCGTTCACCATAGCCGCGCAGCTCGAAGACGCGGCTGCCATCGGCGGTCAATACCATCTGCCACCACCATAGGGACTCGTGCCTAGAGCCGTGTCCGTGCACCAGGGCCTGCCTCACCGGCGCCGTGACTGTTCCCCAGAACATCAGCGCCCCATCCTCGTGCCTTCGTTCGATGGTCTCAGCCAGCGGCATGAGGAGCTTGATGGCACGTATGTCCCCCCGCTGACATACGACTGCGAACGAATCCGCCCGTCCAAGGACAAACTCCGCAAGAGGCACCCAGAACGCCGTTGACACCTGCGTCGCAACACCGGGCGGCATCCCTTTGAGCTCGGGAATGGTTATGTGCAGCGATACCAGTTTCTCTCCGGTCATATCTCGACTGTCCGGATGTGTCGCATGCCGCACGAGTTCACTTCGCACCATACAGACATCGTTCACCCCGCCACAGCATCGTTCCGGACACTATCAGTCTACCTCCTCCGGGCAGGAATCAAGAGGAGGACACCTGCCACTGCGCGGCGACAGCCGCGAGTTCCCGCCACGGTTCTACCGTAAAGAACCTGCGTGCAAGCCCCGATGTCGAAGGCAGAACCCAGAGAGAGGTTGTCCCGATATGCCCGGGCTGGCGCCCGTACGGCACACGGTGCCCCAGATACCGGAATGCCACGGTCTTGCTCGTGAACGCCAGGACACTTGGCTGCCAGCGGAGTATCTTCGCTGTCAGCACATCCCGGGCAGCTGCGATGTCCACGTGTCCGTCGAAGATGCGGGCATCCTGGCCGTGGTCGGACTTGACCAGGTCCGTGAGGCCGATGCCCCACTCCGGAAGCAGCGTATACTCTTGCGGCTCGAGGCGGAACGGCGTGAGCCCTGCCTCTGCCAGGGTCTGCCAGAACGTGTTCCCCGGGTTGGCGTAGTAGGCCTGTCGCCGCCAGGACACATCCCCCAGCGCTGTACCGCAAAAAACGACCCGCAGGCCAGGCCCGAGAACGTCTGGCACTAGATCGGCGGTCAGCAGTCGCGCAACATTGGACGGCTCACTCGTATGCATGCTGTCAGTATAGCAATGTGAATCGCAATCCTTGCAAAAAGCCGATGAACAGTTAGTCTCTGAGAAACAACGTGGAGGAATCCAATGAACGGTTCACGCATCTACAGCATTGCAGGAGGGCAGTGTGGCCGCGAGACACTGCTTGCCATCCTGCGGGAACATCCGGAAATCCGCTTTGTCTCCCTTGTGGGCATCGACCTTGCCGGCAACGATACCGACGAGCGCATTCCCATCCAGGCCTTCACCGCAGACATCGACGCCTTTCTCGCCGGCAAGGCCGTCCAGACAGATGGTTCCTCCGTGGTGCTGGGCACTCTGACATCCCTTGCAGATGCCCAGGTCGACCTCGTCCCCGACCTCGCAGCCACGTGGTTCGTCGATTACAACGAGGAGCACAGGGACACGGAAACGGGGCTTCCGGTCGGAACCCTGCGCATCCCCTCCTTCCTTGTGCACCGTGGCGTCCGCGTCGACTCCCGCTCTCTCCTGGAATCGACCGTCTCCTACGCCAGGCGGACACTCCTTGACCTCCTGCACGCGCATGCGTTGTCTCCCCACGTGGCGCACCTTGAGCCCGGGCGCCTCGCCGACATCGAGGTTACGGTTGGAACCGAACTGGAGTTCTGGGTCAAGACACCCACGGACACAGCCAATATCGACGAGCTGTCGGCGGCGCAGGTCCTGCAGGAAAACTACTGGCAGCGCACGCGCGGCTCTGCGCGCACGGCACTCGAGCAAGCGGTCATGGCTCTCGAGGCGTACGGTCTCCACCCTGAAATGGGCCATAAGGAGGTCGGCGGAGTCAAGGCCTCCATCGGGCCTGGCGGCGAGCTGGCCCATGTTATGGAACAGATGGAAATCGACTGGCGGTACGCCACCGCCGTGCAGGCGGCGGACAATGAGCTGCTGGCGCGCATCCTGGTCAAGGAGATCTTCCGCGCAAACGGTCTGACCGTCAACTTCAAGGCGAAGCCCATCCCCGGTGTCGCCGGCTCGGGCGAGCACACCCATCTTGGTATTGCCGGCGTCCTGCCAAGCGGCAGACGCATCAACCTGTTTGCGCCTGCGGACATGCGTGCCGATTTTCTGAGCGTCATCGGCTATGGCGCCCTCATGGGGCTTCTGCGTAACTACGAAGTTGTGAATCCCTTCATCTCCTCGAGCAACGACGCCTTCAACAGACTCAAACCCGGATACGAAGCGCCTGTATGCATTGTGACCGCGCTCGGCGCAGACCCTGCCGCGCCATCGCGCAACCGCACTGTGCTCGCAGGACTCGTGCGCGACGTCGACAACCCTCGCGCCACCCGCTTCGAGCTGCGCTCGCCCAATCCCTATACCAACACCTATGTCGCGGTAGCCGCCTGCATCATGGCCATGCTCGACGGTATACGCTGGACGCTTGAATCGGGCTCATCTCCCGCTGACCTGCTTGCGGAGATTTCCAAGAAAGCCGGCGCGCCCGGCAGGTATCTGGAGCAGGACCGCGCCTACCGCAGCGAGGAGAACGTTTTCGACCACTACAGCAAGGAGGAACGTGACCGTCTCTTCGGCGTCCCTCCGGCAACCGTGTGGGAAAACATGCATATGCTGGAAAATCTGCCGGAGCGCGTCCGCGTGCTTGGAGCAGGCGAAACGTTCACACCCGGCGTCATCCAGGCGTTCCGCGCGGCCGCCCTGGCCCGCTGGAAGCACGAGCTGCTGGTCCGAATCGTTCCGGATGACCTGGACGTCGTCCGGTCCTGCACACGCAGAAACCTTGACAGTGCGCAGGCGCAGGCAGTGTGGACCGCTATCGACGCCCTGTGCCACGAACTGGCAGACGATACACCGGAGCGGCCATCGGTGTGCGGACAGCTTGTTGCCGCACTCGAAGGCGGTCAACTCGAACGGGCCTCACAGCTCCAGCTGGTCCTGAACGCCACTATGGAACGGCTGCGACTGTTGCAGGACAAGTACCAGAAGCTGGTCTTCTAGTGTTTCGCCGGCTGATGCTCACCTAGTGCGGGTCCTCTCCGCCAAGGTGACTCGTGCAATGCGGGCATCGTGTTGCATCTACCGGGATTTCCGACTTGCAATACGGGCAGACCTTCGTTGTTCGCGCCGCGGCGGGAGCACCTTTCTTGTCCATCAGTTCCCGCATCCTGTTCATCCCCCTCACCATGACGAAGATAACGAGCGAAACAATGAGGAAGTCAATGATGTTGTTGAAAAACAGACCGATATTGAGGGTTGGAGCGCCGGCGGCCTTGGCTGCTGCAAAGGTCGCGTATTTCGTATGGCTCAGGTTGATGTAGAGGTTAGAGAAGTCCACATGACCGAGGATAAGGCCGATGGGCGGCATCAGGATGTCATTCACGAGGGATGTGACAACCTTGCCAATAGCACCTCCGATAATGACACCAATGGCCAGGTCGATCATGTTACTCTTCAGGGCGAACTTCTTGAACTCATTCCACATGGGTCACCTCCGCCGGGAAGTATACCACCCCGCTGGCGGCGGGTCACCAGACCTGGCTGCTCAGGTTGGGACCGATGAGGGCTCCACGGGTGTTGTACGGGCCGTCAGAGAGGGTATACTACTGCGCGTGAAGAGCAAAAGGATGTGACAGGATGCCCCCTTCCAGACAAGGAAAACTCGTGCTCCGTTCCATACGCACCAGCCCCGCTCAGCGCATCTTGCTGAGTTTCGCGCTCGTCATTCTTACAGGGGCTCTCCTGCTCATGCTGCCACAGGCGAACACCGGGACCAGCCCGGGGTTTCTGCGCGCTCTGTTTACGGCGACCAGCGCGACATGCGTGACCGGTCTTGTCCTGTTCGACACCGGGACGTTCTGGTCGCTGTTCGGTCAGATCGTCATCATTGTACTTATCCAGACCGGCGGTCTGGGCTACATGGTCCTGACGACTATCCTCATGGCATCCTTCCGCAACAGGCACCTAGGTGTCCGCCAGACCGGCGACTTCTGTGAAAGCACCCCGCTGCCCTCACACCGCGAGCCCCGCAGCTTTGCCAAGTCCATCGCGGTCATCGTGCTCGTGAGCGAGGGAGTGGGGGCTCTCATCCTGTCGGCCCGCTTCGCCCGCGACATGTCCTTTGGCAGAGCGGTCTGGAATGGCGTGTTTACGAGTATCAGCGCCTTCTGCAACGCGGGATTTGACGTTCTCGGCCGTGGAATGACCAGTCTGGAAAGCTACGTGAGCGACATGACGGTCAATCTCGTGGTACCTCTCCTTATCATCCTCGGAGGCCTGGGCTTCGTCGTCATTGACGAAGTAGTACACCACTTCGCGCGACCCGTTCACAAGCACCTGTCCACCCATGTACACGTCGTGCTCCTGGTCACTGCGATTCTCGTCTTCGGCGGGGCGGCGACCATCTCCCTCCTTGAGCGCACGAATCCGTCAACGTTCGGACCCCTGCCACTCCGCACACGCCTGCTTGCCTCGTGGTTCCAGTCAGTGACCGCCCGGACTGCCGGATTTAATTCCGTCCCCATGGCGGCGCAGCACCCATCAACCCTCATGGTCTTCCTTGCTCTCATGTTCATCGGCGCCTCGCCGGGCGGAACTGGCGGCGGCGTCAAGACAACCACCTTTGCCGTCGTTCTCGGCTTCGTGTGGAGCGCGCTCACAGAGTCCGAACAGATACACTTGGGCAGGAGGGGAATCCGCGTGGACAGCGTGAAGAAGGCAATCGTCGTGTTTACGTTGAGCCTGGGCATCATCGCCACGGCAACCTTCCTGCTGGCTATCATGGACGGTAACAGGTTTTCTGCCCTGAATCTGCTGTTTGAGGTAACGTCCGCCTTCGGAACGGTCGGCCTCAGCACGGGGCTGACACCCAGCCTGTCGCCCGGGTCCCAGATCGTCCTGATTGCAACTATGCTGGCAGGACGCGTCGGAGTCCTGACGGCGATGCTCACACTTGTGGCGCCAGTCCACAACAGAATCGAACACCACATTCGTTTCGCGGAAGACGACGTCATCATCGGATAGGAGGACAGGCAATGAAGCAGCAGATTGGTGTGGTTGGACTCGGGAAGTTTGGGCGGTCATGTGCCATCCGTCTGGCACAGCTGGGCTTTGAGGTGCTGGCCGTCGACGACAAGCAGGAGAACGTTGACAGCATCAAGGATGACGTCGCACTGGCAGCCGTCGTCGACAGCACGGACCCGGACCAGCTCAAGGCCGCGGGCATCACCAATTGCGACACGGTGGTTCTGACCATCGGAGCCGAGATCGAGCGGAGCGTGCTGACAGCCGCAGTCCTCAAGGAAATCGGCATCAAGCATCTGGTTGCCAGGTCATCCTCGGACCTGCATGGAAGGCTCCTGCTGCGCATCGGCGCGGACGACGTGGTCTTCCCCGAGCATGACATGGCTATCCGCCTTGCGAACCGTCTCAGCCTCTCGAGCCTGTATGACTTCCTTGAGTCTTCGCCGGACTACGACATCCTCGAGGTACCCATTCCCAAAGCCGCCGCTGGCAAGACACTGCGGGACTTGGACTACCGCGCACGCTTCGAGATCAACGTCGTCGGCATCCGGCGCGGTGACGAAATCCTCGTGACCCTTCATTCGGACGACGTCCTGCAGCCAGGCGACCGCCTCATCATTCTGGGCAGTGTCGCCCATCTTCACCGCTTTGCCAATCAGACACGGTCCTAGAGCGGGGCTCTCGAGAACACCGGTACGCCGGACGGCTGCACTGCTGCTGGTCCTGTGCCTGATTGCCAGTGCCTCCGGCTGTGCCCCGACGGACAGCCAGGCTACGGCCCTCGGCTCCTACGACATGTCCAGCGTCAACCAGTTTCTTGCGTCAGCCGCTCCGACCGCGCACGGGATTGCGCTGGTTGTCGTCAAGGACGGAGCGGTTGTCGAGCGGACGGGCTATGGACGGTTTGGTTCGGGGACTGTCGTCGACATTGGCTCATCGTCACGCTGGCTGGCCGCCGCAGCGATGATGACGCTCGTCGACGCAGGGCTCCTGGGGCTGGACGACCCTGTTTCCATGTATCTCCCCGAGTTCACCGACTCGAAGGCGGACATCACAATCCGTGAGCTTTGGTCCTACAGTTCAGGACTGGAGGCAGCGGACGTTTCGCTAACAGACCGCACCATCACGCTCGAAGAGTGCGTCAGACGCATTGCTGAAAAGCCCCTGCTCACCCCTCCCGGACAGGCAGTAGTCGACGGCTTCACCTCCATTCAGGTGGGTGCGCGGGTCTGCGAGGTCATTTCCGGCGTGACATGGCAGGAGTTCTTCCGCACGCGCATAGCCGAACCTCTTGGCATGGGAAGCACCAGCTTCAACCTCATGGGATTCAACCGGAACCCGTACGTGGCGGGGGGAGCGCGTTCAACGGCGGACGACTATGCGCGTTTCCTTTCCATGCTGCTTGACAACGGCGTGTGGCAGGGAAAGCGCATTCTGTCCGCCGAAGCGGTAGCAGAACTGGAACGGGATCAGGCTGCTGACGCCACAGTCGTGTCCACGCCGTACACATCGGTGGCGACGCTGCTGCCATCCACAAGCGGGGCGCGCCCCGGACTGGGCATGTGGCGCGAGCAGACGGACACCCGCACCGGAGAACTTCTGATTGCAGCCTGTCCGGGGACCTACGGATTCACGCCCTGGATCGACACCGAATTGCACCTTGCAGGGGTGCTGTCTATGCATGATGACCTTGCCGACCAAGCCTACACCATCATGCGTGTGCGCCGGCTCGTTTCTGAGGCCATCGCCGCGGGTCGCCGGTTCAAGGATGTTCCCGGGACTTCGTGGGCCTTTTCCGCTATTGCCGACCTCAGCGCGCGAGGCCTCATCACCGGCAAGGCCGATGGGTTGTTCCATCCGGACCAGCCCCTCACGCGGGCCGAGTTTGCCGTGCTCATGTGCAAGACCCTTGGGGTGCAAGCCCCGCCACCGGCCTCAGCACCGTTCAGAGACGTGTCCGCCAATCACTGGGCGGCAGGATCCATCGCAACAGCCGTCAGCACTGGCTGGCTGTCCGGATACCCCGGAGGCAGCTTTAGGCCCGACGAGCCAGTCAGCATGGCACAGGTCCTCGCCGTCATCGCCCGCTCCCAGCATTGGCAGCAGTCAACCATACCACCGTACAGTGGCATTCCTTCGTCCTCCTGGTTCGCGCCTGCTGTCGCGGCATGTTTCGCCAAGGGTATCATCCGCAGCCCCGATCCGGGCATTGAAACGAACGGACAGCTCAACCTGGAGAGTCCCTGCACCCGGGCCCAGGCCTGCGTCCTGCTGAGTCGCCTGCTTTCTCTCGCCGGCTGAGCTCCGGCGCCCCTGCATACGGAAGACGCCCCGGGGTCAGTCCGGGGCGCATCAGGTACTGCTATGCCTCAATGACGCGTCAATCAGTCGTCCTCGTCGTCATCGTTTTCCTCATCGTCGTCACTGTCTTCGTCGCCTTCCGCATCGTCCTCGTCCTCTTGGTCATCCCAGTCGTCGCCGCCCAGATCGTCGAGAATATCCTGTAGGTCATCTAGACGGTCCATGAGGTCGTCGATATCCTCGTCGGACAGGTCAGAGTCGTCGACCTGCGTATAGGCGTCGTCCAACTGTGTGCGGAGTTGTCCTGCTTCCTCGGGCGTCAGGTCCTTGTCTTCCAGATCACTGAACCTTTGCTCCAGCGCGCCTATCAACCCTTCAAGTCGTGTGCGGTCGTCGTCCATGACTGCCTCCATGGTTCGAGATGTGATGCCGGCACTATACGGAAAACTGAAGGCGTTGCAAGCGATGGCCAGACAATGCAGCGAGGTCCGACGTCAGTCGCCGCCAGAAGCCGTGCCGTCCGGCGTCGTTCCCTCCACTGGTTTCTGGTCTGACCCATCGATGACTTCCACCGCTATGGTGAACGACGCTGCAAGAGCAGCAATGGCGCCTATGGCGACCCACACGGGAAGCAACACCGAACCAACGACGCCAGCCGTCAGAGGAATTTCAACAAGCGTCGTCCCCTCCTTGTTCTTGATCGTAATTCTGCGAATGTTGCCCTGGTGGATCAGTTCCTTGACCCGCTGCACCAGGTTGTCGCCACTGACTTCGAACTCCTCGGTTGGCGTACCCATCTTCTGTCTCCTTTCCTTCTCGTCTCGAACGGCGCATACAGCCCGCGTACCATGTCTACGTGACCGTTTGTGTCAAGGTTACACGTTCAACTGGTACGGTTCTCCTGCGTGAATATACTGACAGTGGGCGCGGTGGTTCCGCGGAAAGGAGGATTCCCATGGAGAAACGACCTTTTGGCAAGACTGGTGTTGAACTGCCGATTCTGAGCCTCGGGTGCCAGCGGCTTGTGGATGCCGAGGGCTGCTCGCAGGACCAGGCTGTTGCAATCATCGAACGCGCTCTCGAGCGTGGCGTATGGTACTTTGACACGGCTCCGGTCTACGCGGACGGGGAAAGCGAACGGCGTGTCGGACTCGTTGCCTTGAGCAGACGCACCGACATGTGGATAGCAACCAAGGTGGGGGAAACAAGCCGCGACGGTGCCATGCGCCAGCTTGAAGCGAGCCTGGTCCGTCTACGGACCGATCACGTGGAGGAAGTGCGCCTGCACAATGTCCACAGCCTTGAGCGCCTTGACGCGATGATGAGCAAGGACGGCGCACTGCAGGCGCTTGTCGAGGCACGCGACCAGGGGATGGTTCGATTCATCAGTGTTTCCGGTCACACTAATCCTCAACTGCTGGTCGAAGCCATACGGCGCTTTCCCTTCGACACCGCCCTGTGTGCCCTTTCTGTCCTGGATCACTTCATCTTCAGCTTTGCGGAAGAGTTCCTGCCCTTCGCCTTGCAGAAGTGCATGGGTGTCATCGGGATGAAGGTATTCGGCGACGGTGTCCTGGCGGACTACTGGGAAAGGTCCCTGCGGTACAGTCTGGCCCTGCCGGTCACGAGCGTCATCGTGGGCTGCTCGACCATGGACCAGCTCAACCGCGACATCGACCTTGCGGAGGGATTCACACCGATGACCAGCACCGAGCGCCTGGCGTTCTTCCAGGAAATCCTACCCATGGTCACCCCACAGCACGTCCCCTGGAAGTCGAAGGAATGGGCCTGTAAGGAGTGGATAGAACGCAGGGAGCCCTTCGGGCTCACTCGTACTAGCTGCCAGTGACAGCCGTCATGGGACACCGAAGACTGGTATCTCATGCAGACTGAATGTACCGCGCCCGGGAACCTGCTGAACGATACGGGTGAACTCAATGCCAGGGGCTGGGCGCGTCATCCGGTGGCACGGTACAACCGTGAGCGCATCGCTGCACCGTGGTTCCGTGTGAAGGAGTGGGATTACTACTGTGTACTGGCCTCCGGCTACGGCATCGCCCTGACCATCTCGGACGTTGGCTACCTGGCTGACATCTCGGTGAGCTGGCTGGACTTCGAGACGCACACCGAGGTGACGGAAACCATCATGAAGCCGCTGTCACGCGGGTCACTCAATCTGCCGCGGTCGGTCGATGAGGGCGACGTGGCGTACCATGACAAGCATGGAGAAGTCCGCTTCACGCGCAACCCTGCGTCGCGCGTCCTCAGCATTGATTTCCCCGGCTTTGACCACGGCAGGGGCATACGAGGAAGCCTGCGCCTCGACCAGGACCCCGGTCAGGAGCGCATGGTCATCATGACTCCCTTTGCGAACGCCCCGAAGGCGTTCTATTACAACCAGAAGCTCAACTGCATGCCGGCGACGGGCACCATCACGGTGGGCGGGGTGGAGTATGCGTTCAGTTCCGAAACTGATTCCGGTGTTCTGGACTGGGGGCGCGGCGTCTGGCCGTACCGTACCATGTGGTACTGGGGCTCCGGCTCGGGGCACGTAGGCGGGCACTCCTTCGGCTTCAATGTCGGCTACGGATTCGGTGACACCAGCGCTGCGACTGAGAACGTGCTGTTCTGGGACGGTCACATCCACAAGCTCGAGCATGTCGAGTTTCAGATTCCACCGGATTCCTTTCTAAAGCCCTGGAAGTTCGTAAGCTCCGACCATCGGTTTGATATAGACTTCGAGCCCACGCTGGACCGGCACGCGCGGACGGACATCGGTATCCTCAAGACCGTGCAGCATCAGGTATTTGGCACGTTCACGGGAATAGCACTCCTGGACGACGGCACGCCTGTGCGTCTCGACCGCTTTCCCGGATTCGCTGAGAAGGTGCTCAACCGGTGGTAGAAAAATGAGTCAGTTCCCTTCCGGCATGCCGAAGAGCGGCCCCACCGTTGCCTTGAGAGCCGCTGTGTCCGGAATGACGTAGGAAAGCCCGTCCACATACCTGGGGATACCAGGGAACGCGACCGCTTCGACGTCAGCGGCGCTGGCGGTGCGGAAGGTTATGCCAATACGCGCCATCATGTCAAAGGGCATGTCCGTGGTCACGGCGGCACGCACGGCACGGATAATGGCAGGAAGGCGCAGGAGCGTCCTGACATCCCCGGTCTGGTCCAGGACGGCTGCAATCAACTTCTTCTGTCGCACGACGCGGCCGTGCTCCTGACCTCCCCACGAACCGAAGTCTCCCACGGCATCCATTCTGAATCGCGCATACCCGAGAGCCTGTTCACCGTTCAGGTGCTGGACACCCGGCTGCAGGTCAATGACAGTATCGCTCGCCTTGTAGTACATGCGCTCCTCGACGTCAATCGTGACGCCGCCCAGAGCATCGATGATAGCCCCGAAGCCTGCAAAATCCGTCTTGACCGTATAGTCCACGGTAAGACCTGGCAGCAGGTCGGTCGCGATTGTCTTCACAAGCAGGACAGTCCCTCCATCCCGCCAGTAGCCGCTGGATGCCTGGTTCAGCTTGTTGATGCCATGTCCGGGAATAGTCACGCGCGTATCACGGGGCAGCGAGAGCAGGCGTACCTTTCCAGCTGCAGGGTCGAGGCGCATCAGAATAATGGCATCAGCGCGACCGGGGTCGCTGGCCACGCGCGAATCAGCACCCATGAGCAGAATGTTGAGCGGCTGGTCAAGAGCCTTCTGCGGCAGCAGGGGTATGGGCGGGACAACGCGCTGGGCAGGCGGCGGGTGATTCGCGGCGTCGCTGTCCGTGGGTGCAGCAGGCAACAATGAAGCAGGAACAGCGCGCGGCAGGGCCACCATTGCCCCCGCCAGCACGACCAGCAATGCCACAGCAAACACCATATGGAACCCGTTCTTCCGCATGTTCATGCTAGACCACTCTTCCAGCAGTATATCGTTTGGCTGCCGATTTTGATCAGGCTGCCGGCCTACGTACCCGGGGCCGTCGCGGACGGGTTGTCCACAGGTGCCGGCGATTCCCGGAACAGCGGGGCAACCTTCTCGGCCATGGGCCCGGTGTACGGCACCACATAGGAAACCCCGTCCACCCACCTGGGAATCCCAGGGAACACAACCGTCGTCACGTCGCCCTCTGTAGCATCCTTGAACGCTAGCCCCAGCTGAACCATCTGCGTTGTCGGCAGGTTCGTCGTTACTGCGTCGCCAACAGCAGCGACGAGTCCTGGCAAACGCCAGGCATTGCGCAGGTCAGTCGTCTGCGCGATGACGGCCTTGAGCAGCTTCTTCTGTCGCGCCACGCGCCCGTGCTCCTCGCCTCCCCAGCTGCCAAAGTCGCCCACGCCATCGTCGCGGAACCGCATGTATTCCAGTGCCTTGGTTCCATTCAGGTGCTGCGGCCCCGGCTGGAGGTCGATGGTTGTGTCACTCGTGTGGTACAGCATGCGCTCCTCGACGTCAATCGTGACGCCGCCCACGGCGTCGATGATTCTGACAAAGCCAGCAAAGTTCGTGCGGACATAGTAGTCGACGGTGATGCCGGGGATGAGGCCCTGGATTGTCTTCTCGAGCAGAGGAACGCCGCCGTCCGTGTAGACGTCCCGGTTGGTTGTCGCATTGATCTTGCCAATCCCATGGCCCGGGATGGTCACGCGCGTGTCACGCGGTATGGACATCATGGTGATGGTGTGGGCCACAGTATCGAGCCCAACAAGGATAATACTGTCTGAGCGGCCCGGGTCATCGGTGGTGCGCGCGTCCGACCCGAGTACGAGGATGTTGAGGTGTGTCGCCGGTGCTCTTACGGGCTCGGTACCTGTGGGAAGTGACTGTTCCACGTCGCCCGGCGCCACGGCATGTACGGCATGATTGAACCGGATGGCCACACCGACCACAACAACAAGCACGCTAACCACGACAACACCAAGGATGATACCGACCGCTGCCTTCCCGCGCAGTGTGCCCTGCCGCCTGCCCCATACGTTTCCCATGGTTCGTTCCTCCCACTCAGCCTCTATGACGTGTTTCATACCGCAATCGTTCCCGAGCCCGCGTATCGCCGACGACCATCGCCCCCTCACGCCACCCGCAATTTCATCACCACCTTACCCATTCTCTCGTTCATACTGAGGTAACAAGGCGCGTTATGATTCTGGCGACCCGCATAGGCAGGAGGCACCGATGAACGTTACACTGCGAGAAATCGACCGGCATCACAAGGAAGAATACATGGACGCCGACGTTTCAGAGGAACTGGAACGCTTCATGTCGCGCAACCTTGACAGTCTGGCCGGAGGTGGCCCGGACGCAGAGTACGCATCCTACGCCATTCTAAACGCTGACGGGAAGCTCGTGGGCTTCATCATGGTGGGACAACGGGCGCAGAACGGCAGCTACTGGCTGAGCAAGCTCATGATCGATGCGTGCGAGCGTCGCAAAGGATACGGAACCGCTGCCATGCAAGCGGCTATCCAACTGCTCAGGAACATGCCGGGATGCACATCGGTACAGATATCCTACCAGCGCAACAATGTCGGAGCTGCAGCGATGCTTGGGCGCCTCGGCTTCGTGCCCGAAGACACGGGCAGCGCACCGGGGTCGGTCACCGCGGTCCTGCATGTCTGCGATTGACAACCCGCTACAGGACAGGCTTCAGGAGTTCGACAACGTCGCGTGCAGTCAGGGTCCGCAGTTTGCCCAGCGGCCCCTGCGACAGGGCACTGAACGCAATTTCCCGCAGTTCTCCGGCACCGATCCCGAGGTCGCTGAGGGTCGCGGGCGCACCCCATCGCTGAAAGGCCGTCTTCATCGCCGCAATGCCCTGCTCGACCGTCGGCGCTCCCCACAGGGAAGCAGCCCACCGCCCAAACTGGCCGGGATTACTGTCATGCAGGTAAACCATCCACGCCGGCAGGATCACGGCCATGCCCGCCCCGTGGGCCACGTCCGGGTGCAACGCGCTGATAGCAGACTCGATACTCCACGCGGACCAGTCGCCGTCGTCGATGCCCGACGAGCTGAGGCCGTTCATGGCCAGCGTCGCCGCCCATGCGAGATTGGCGCGGGTGCCGTAGTCCGCGTGGTCCGCCTGAAGGCGGTCCACCATCTTTATGACACTGCGCATGAGGGACTCTTCAAGGGCAAGGGCTGTTTCCTCGAACGAGCCGACCACGTAGGTCGCACAGAGGTGGCTGAGCACGGCAACCGCCCCGTTCACCGTCTGGCGCCATGGCAGGCTGGTCTGGACGCCCGGGTCGATGATGGTCACGCGCGGGAACAGCGCCGGGGAAGACATCCTCCACTTCCTGTGCTGTTCCCTGTCCGTCAGGACCGCCCACGAGTCCATCTCACTGCCCGAAGCAGAGATGGTGAGTACCACCAAGATGGGCAGCGCCCTCGCAGGTCCATTCTGCCGGGCAAAGCAATCCCAGACGTCCTCAAGGTAGACACCAGCGGCGACCGACTTCGCGGTGTCGATGACGCTCCCTCCGCCCACGGCGAGAACGCCATCCACTCCCTGGTCGCGAGCCGTCTGAACCAGCTGCCGCGCCGTATCAACATCGGCGTTCGGCCGCACACCCCAGCCTTCCACCACGTCAATGCCCTGTGCCGTCAGTGACTGAATGACCGCCTGATACACACCGTTTTCACGGATGGACCCGCCGCCGGCCACCAGCAGCACGCGGCTCACGCCCTCGCCGGCTGCGGCCGGCCCAATCTGTGGTATTGTCCCGCGTCCGAACAGTACACGCGTCGGATTGTAGAACTCGAAGTTATGCATGTCCTGCTCCTTTCGCGCCAGCAGGCGCATCCTGGCCGGCCTGGTCCTCAAACATGGGAAGGACACCGAATACATACCAGACGCCGGAACCGATGGTGCCACCCGCCTCCTGTTCCCGGAGCAGGAAACCAGGAATCTCGCCCTGCTCCACAAGGACTACTGCGATCTCCTCGCTTGGCTCCAGCTCCTGCCGGGGCGTCCGGTTGAGCGGTTCCGTCTCGTCAATCTCGGCGGCAAACACGTACTGGATATCATTGGACATACCCACATTGACGCGCAGGGGCCCGCTGGAACCGACAATGCGACCGATGTAGCCTGTCTCCTCACGCAGCTCGCGCAGAGCCTCGGTTTCGGGGTCACTGCCCGCGGGCGCGGCGCCAGCGCAGAATCCAATGACCGTGTTCTCGATTGCTTGCCGGTACTGCCTGAGCAGCACGTATCTGCCACTGGGCACCAGCCGCGCCACAACCACCACCACATAGCTGTCGGAGGTACGCGTGATGGTTTCCCAGTGAACCTCCTCACCCTTCTCACTGAGAAAGGTCTCATCCCGAAGAATCAACCATTTTCCTTTGCCAAGAACGCGTTCGCCTGTCTTTTTCATGTGTCGCCTCTCTGCCGGCCGTCTCGTTCTGGAGCGGCCACTCGTGTACTAGTCCGGCTCTACGGTGACCACGCCGATGCCGGGTCGCCAGTCGAAGACAGCAATCTCTCCCGCCTTCTGAAATCCCATCCGGAGATACAGAGCAACCACCTCGGGGTTGGCCTGCAGGGCCAGAGCGTCGTACCCTGCCTCCGATGCAAGCCTCACAGCCTCTCTGCTGAGCAGCGCGCCGGTGCCGCGGCTGCGGAAGCTGCGAGGGACACCCAGCCAGTGCAGGCCGGCAACGCCATCCCCGGCGAACAGCAGCACGCCTCCCACAGGCGTTCCGTTTTCCAGTGCCATCAGGCGGCGCCACCGTCCAGAGGTCACCCCCGTGTCAGTGAGCACGGGCTCCATGTCGCGAAACTCGGACAGACCGAAGCCCTGAAGGACCACTCTCATCCATTCCTGACGCTCTCCGACAGAATGTGCCTCTATGACCACAGTCCCCGGGGGCGGCTCCTGGTTTTCTTCTCCTCGTCCGTTTGCGAGTCCCTTGACCATGCCAGTCAACGAGTAGCGTAACTCGAGCCCATGCGCCACCAGACGGGTCACGAGATCCCGTGGGGCCGAACACGGGTCAACGTACCAGGTCACAGGAACAACCGCGCGCCGGAATGGCTCGAGCAGTCGCTCAATACCTTGGTCTGCGCTTTCCGCGGTCAGATGCACGCCGAAGATCCGGTTGCGGTCCACATGAGGAGCCCGCACAGAATACGCACGCTGGTCCCCGAGTACATACGTGCCCGCCTGACCGTCCACCGCAGCGAAGTACTGCGTCATCTCCTCGCTGACCAGCTGGTCGGCCGCGTTCATGTCCTGGACGTCTACTGCCATGTCAGTCGTCCTCCTCTTCTTCGTGTTCCCCGTGTTCCTCATCCTCCTCGTAGAGGTGGCCAGTCGCGTCGGCGGCCAGCAGGGCACCCAGAACGTCAGCGGGCGACACCTCGAACGGCATTGCAGACATGTAGTTGCGCGGCCCGCACGCCACATCCGCCACGTCCTCCAGCGCAGAGCGTGGCGCATCGCCAAGTCCCAGGTCCGCCAGCGTCAGCGGCAGGCCCGTGCTCAGGAAGAGATTCATCACGTCGTCCATTTCCTCCCGCGGCACGTTCTCCAGCATCAGTTGGACGATGCTGCCGAATGCCGCCAGCTCGCCGTAGGAGTGCTGCCGCGCTTCTGGAAGCACTGTCAGCGCGTTTCCCACGCTGTGCGCCGCAGCGGGGCCGCAGTTCTCGAAGGCAACGCCGGAGCAGTAGATGCTCGCTTCGAGGACCTCCTCGAAGGCATGCGTCACCACCCCGCTCTGCGATGCAACCACTGCCCGCAGGCCATCCCGCAGCACCGTTTCATACCCCAGTGTGGCAAGAGCATACGAGGCAAGCGTCACCTTGCCGCCCAGCAGGTTGTCCACACCCGACTGCCGATGTGCTCGCGCCCCAAGCCATGTGCCAACCGTATTGCCAATTCCAGCCACCAGGGTGCGCAGGGACGCCCGCGCAATCACCTCACTGTCCACAATGACCACCGCCGGGTGGACAGGATAGATGCGCAGCTCCTCAAAGACGCCGTCCTCATCGGTAACGACCGCCACGGAGCTGCACGGCGCACCAGTGGCAGCCGTCGTAGGCACGACGATGAGCGGCAGACCGTGCAGCGCCGCCACCGCCCGCGCCGCATTCGTGGCCCGCCCTCCCCCAACGCTCATGACAGCGTCGCACGAACTGAGGTCCGCCACCGTTGCAAGGCGGTCAATCTCAGGCGCCGAGCAGGTGCCCGAAAACTCCTCATAGATGAGGACTGCACCAGTGCCGTCGAATGCCTGTTCGATACGACCGTGCATGCTGGCCATGGTCAATTCTTCCGCTACCACCAGGAAGGTGTTGCCCAGCCGTGATGTGTGTTCGTACAGTCTGCTCATCTCGCCGCGCCCCTGAATGTAGCGGTCCGGTGCTCCTATGACAGTGGACATACGTGGCCTCCTTGTTCCTGGAAGATGTGTGCTCTTGGGCCAAGCCTGATGCTATACCTATTCTACGTGCTGCACACGTTCGCGCAACCGCGTGGTATATACTGCTTTCAGCAGCTCGGAGCATACGGGCCGGACTGTTGGGAGGAAGAATGACCAAGATTGTCACGATACCAGGCAGTGCGCCGGGCATGGGCGCTGCCGTCCTGATTTCGGCAGGAACAATGGAGGCATCCGATGTGACGACCATCGCGTGGATTGGCACCCTGTGTTCGGAGCCACCCATCATCGGTATCGGCGTCAGGCCTTCACGATGGCTGCACCACTTTGTCGTAGAAACAGGTGCGTTTGTGGTCAACGTACCGGACACGGAGCACGTGCGGGAACTTGACCTGTGCGGAACGGTCAGCGGCAGAACACAGGACAAGTGGGCGCTGGCCAGGCTGACACGGGAACAGGGAACCATCACGGGAACACCTATGGTGGCGGAGTGCCCGCTCAATCTGGAGTGCCAGGTGCGCGAAACCGTGCACCTGGGCAGCCATGACCTGTTCCTCGGCGAGGTGGTTGCCAGCTACGCCCATGAGGGCAAAGAGCACGATGTGAGCCTGCGCGACCCTGTCTGCTACATCGGCGGCAAGTACTGGAAGCTGGGGGATCTTCTAGGGCCCATGGGTCTCTCGCGCACGTAGTTTGAACGCACACAGGTTCCGCGTGCCACGCGCGCGTGAATCCTCCGCATGAATCCTGTTCCACACACAGGGCTTGCAAAATCCTGTGAAACTCTATAGTGCAGCTAAGCTAAGAGCAGATAGATTGCTGCTTTGTTGCCGCAGAGAGGTCCCAACCGGGATACGAGGAGATGATGCCCTGTGAAGAGAACCCTGATTGTTGCAGTCCTGCTGGTAGTGGCAGTCGCGCTTGCCGGCTGCGGAGGGAGCACGACGCCAACTACGCCGTCGGATGGCACTGGAACTGGAGAGTACACGCACGAGATCGTCGAGGTCAGTCCCCAGAAGCTTGATGACATGATTCAGACTGACGCAGACCTGATCATTGTGGACGTTTCCGGCAGGTGGGCAGACGGGCACCTCGTCGGGGCGCTGGACGTTCCCCTCGATACCCTTCAGACCACCATCAACAAGACCTTCAGCCTAAGCGCAGGGAAGCACTACGTGGTCTACTCCCACGACGAGGAGTCCAGCAAGAAAGGCGCCCAGATGTTCCTTGACAGCTCATTCAACACCGTCTACCGGCTGACGGGCGGATACGACGCCTGGGTCGCCTACGGCGGCTACGTGGAAAAGTAAGGTCGCAGTGGCAGAACAGCAGGCAGGAGCTTTCTTCCGGCCCATGAGAAGGGCGGCCCAGCTGTTGTCCGGCGCAGATACCGAGGTGGTCCTGCGGAGGAACACCCACGGCGTGCTGGCCTGTGTGGGGGACGGCGGCTATCCCTATGCCGTCCCCGTGAGTTACGTGGCCATCGGTAACACCATCTATATCCATGCCGCCCCGGTCGGGCACAAGATGGACGCTATCGCCCGGGAGCCCAAGGTCTCCTTCGCCGTCGTCGACGAGGACACTATCGTCAGTGCGGAGTACACCTCGTACTTCCGCAGTGTCATCGCCTTCGGCAGGGCGCGCATCGCAGAGGGCGACGAGCGTGCTGCGGCCTTCAATGCACTCGTGGACAAGTACTCGCGAGACCAGCCCGAGGAGGAGCGAAGGCGCAAGGCCGCCAACTGCAGCACAGCCTGCCTCATCGCCATCGACATCGACCACCTCACCGGCAAGGAAGCGGTTGAGTATTCTAGGCACCACCAGCAGCCGCCGGAGGGCCGCTGACCCGGAGAGATGGCGATCCGGCTAGCGGGAGGAGGGCAGAGGAACGTCGGGTTCCTGCCCCCGCCGCCTTTCGACTTCCGCTGTATAGAGGGCTGAGCGCTGTTCGGCCTGGTCGATCGCCTGCTCGGCCGCGGCGCGCCCCGGCGCGCCAAACCAGTCGCGCGCAACGATGCGCTCCATCCACCTGTGGATGCGCGCCAGTTCCGTTTCGTTCTCCTCTATCTCGGCGTACGTGAACTTCCCGTTCGCCGTTTCTCCGTCCAACTCGCAGACAAGACGTTCGCACTGTTCGATGATTTCACTGTAGTCGCTGTCGCGCTGGGACTGAAAGGTCGCGATGACTCGCGCGTCGTCCTGTGCGTCGACGAACTCTGTCCTGCCTACCAGCAGTTCGCCGCCACCTGCCCTCGTGTCCTCCCGCAGTGACAGGGCCTGAGCGAGGAGCGCCTCTGTCATCGGCAGGACCGCCGCCCCCTGCTGAATATAGACAGCACCCAGCTCTTTGAGCTTGCGCCACAGAAAAACTCGCGTGCGTGACGGTTCCGCCGGCACTTTGTATGTGACAAACAGCCAGGTCCTCATGCTGCCGCCACGGGCGTGCGCCCAGACGAGCGCATCAATCCTGTCAACGCAAGCATGGCGATGAATGCAAGCGCGGACCCGAAGAAGAACGGAGCGCTGGGGTTGATGTGCTGCCACAGCTGCCCCGCGATGAGGCTGGCCGGCAGGGCACTGACTCCGACAGCAGCGTTGTACAGGCCAAAGGCCGTGCCCCGCTTCTCCGACTGCGGCACCAAGTCCGCGATGAGCGCGCTTGCCACGCCGTCGGTCATGGCGTAGTAGACACCGTACAGCGCGTACAGCGCCCATACCTGCCACGTCTGCGTCGCCAGCCCGAATCCCAGATAGACAAGGGCGTAGACGAGCCACCCTGCACGAATGACGCGGTTGCGCCCGACGCGGTCGGACAGAATGCCCGCAGGAATCGAGAGTACCGACGTAACTCCCTTCCACATCGCCAGCATCAGGAAGATCTGCACGATGTCCAGCCCTGCCTTCTGCGCCTTCAGCATAAGGAAGGCGTCACTGCTGTTGCCCAGCGTGAACACGACCATGATGGCCAGGAACGTTTTGAACCGCCAGTCGAACCCGCTGAGCGACAGGTTGAGCGTACGCGGGTTGCCCGTCCGCGGGGCGTTCTCCCGCACAAAAAGGGCGATGAGCGGCAGGGCCAGCAGGGCGGGGATGGTGACCATGAGGATGAGCTTCTGGTACAGCGGACGCGTGAGCGCCACAGCCGCTGCAGAGCCACTGGCAATCACAGTGCCCGCGGCAGCCAGCATGCCGAACACGGACCCCAGTGTGTCCATCGCGCGGCTGTACCCAAACGAGCGCCCCAGCTTCTTCTTCTCCGATGAGTCGGCCAGCAACGCATCGCGCGGCGACGTGCGCACGCCCTTGCCCGTGCGGTCGGCAAAGCGCAGGAACGCTGCCCATGGCCATGAGGCGACAAAGTACAGGAATGGTTTCGTGACATTGGAGATAGCGTAGCCGGTGAACGCCAGCCACTTCCGCTTTTTCATTCGGTCCGACAACCACCCGAACACCCACTTCAGGATGGTGGCGGTCGTCTCGGCCATCCCCTCGATGAACCCGATGATGGAAGGCTGCACACCCAGCGCATTGGACAGGTACAGCGGCAGAATCTTGATGGTCACCTCACTGCTGAAGTCCGTGAGCAGGGACACGAACCCAAGGACAAACACATTCTGGCTGAGCCCGAAGAACCGTCGCTCCGGTGTTCGCCTTTGCACTGCCTGCACGCCTGCCTCGTTCCTGTCACTCATGACCCACCCCTTTCTACTTCTGCATGTCGACCGATATGTAACTGCCGTTACAGTATACTTCACGTTACATCACGTCAAGGGTACGGCCGTGGTTCCTGGTTGCGGCAATTAGAGTCGTAATATCTGACATTAAGTTGTGTGATTTGACAAAAGAGTCGGGTAATTGATGATGGCCGCAGTGACGAAATGAGCTTCAGTATCGCCCCCGACACTGATTGCGTCGGCGTCTGCGGTGATTGTCACACGTTCCTCCAGAAACACTCTCGGGCAAAACGAGGTGCCGACATTCCGCCCCTTCTCTACTGATGCCTGCTATATTCGCAACTAGCACGTTATACTAATCATGGAAAGAGGGTTTTCCGCTGCGATGCCGCAATGATGCGGCGCGCTGATGGCGCTGGTGACCAGGTACCACTCCAACGCCTTTGTTGAAAAACGGCACGTGTTGGAGGCGCATAACATGAATACGAGCGGACTAGTCAGGTTTATCGCAGTCGGTATAGTGCTGCTGCTCCTCATCTCGGTTGGCAGCTACTTCCTGTTCAAACCATCCACGACGATGCGGCCAAACGAGGCAGACATCAACGCGATCTACCAAGTTGTCGGCGAGTTCGGCGCACGACTTAAGGATGTTCCGGACAGCGGCGAGGCGTCTCTGGCTCTTCTGATCAAAGAGAGGGGAGTCGGCGTTCGTGTCGTTGCTGGCAAAAGGGTATTGCATACAGCAGATGGGCGAGATCTCGCAATAACCAAGGGAAGCGACGGGAAGGAAACGGTCAGCGTAAGCGAGTACGAAGCCATGTATCTTCAGGATGAGCTGCAAGCGCAGTACGACATCATACGGCATGAGATGAGTGCCCTTACCGTTGCCGGCGTCGATTCCAACCTGAAACGACTCATCACCGAACGTCTCTATCAAGAGTTCACGACCTATACAGATGTTATTCCAGGAAGGCCATTGCTAGGATCATATCCAGACAGCATTAGAATTGACTCCGTCCAGAAACTCGATGGCACGTCGTACACTGTGAAGGGAAGCATCGTTCAGATGCAAGACCCCCATCAGGACTGGAGCGGCAGTGCAGGAGAGATCCCCATCACGCTCACACTCAAGAAGGTGAGTGGCAGGTGGCTGATTGATGATGTGGTCAGGTCGTAGGTGGTAGGAGAAGCTATGGAACACGAAGAGAGAGATCACAACACTGAATCAGAACCCGCACACCCGCCGAAGGCGAGCGCAGATCAGTCACAGTATCAAGTTGGCATCCATACAGACGATGAGAAGCGGAGGAACAAGCGCGGTGGAATCCTGTTCATCGCGGCAGTAATCGTGTGGTCACTCGCAGCAGGACTGTATTCTCTGCGACATCCCAACATCAATGTCGTATCCATACTGGATTTTGCGATACCGACGTTCATCCTCGCTGTCGTAACGATCGTCGTCTTTGCCAAAGTGCCACCGCAGCCTATGCGAAGAGTGAGCATGGAGAGATGGCTGTTTGGTGCGATATTCCTGTGGCCAGTTGTCCTCTTGGTGAGCAATTACATCCCGACCGCTACGCGCAGCCAACTCATGTATTCCCTGCTCTACACGGGATCTCCCATCGTTGTAGCTGTCCTCGCGATAATTGCCAGCCGCCACTACCCGGACTCGCGACGCTTCCTGAAGTGGCTTGCTGGGATGGTTCTGACGATCACTCTCTTCTTCATGGTCGCCGTCTGCGCTGATTCGGTGCAACATGGCTGGAGATGGATACGAGGTGCAACAGAGACCCCCATCTCGTGGCTCGACCTGGATCTGGTAGTTCTGAGCGTGCTGTACCTCCTGGTACCGGAGAGAAGATGGAAACAGAACAGGCGGACAGTCGCCGTCACCCTGGCTCTTCTGCTTACCGTTTCCCTTGGTGGCTGCCTCGTGTCTCTTTCTGAAAAAGGCACAGTGCGGTTGCAGACGGGATATGATATGGCGCAACAGATCAAGTGGGGCAGCATCCCTAGTGAGAACGTTCCAGACTTCATCCTGAATGGGACAGACACCTACACCATAGACTTCTCGGGTACTGTGACGCTGGTTGAAATGCGGGATACCAGAACGATCTTTGTAGAAACCATCTTCCCTGGGCCCGCTCCCAAGAAGATGTTCGTGCAGTTGTACCTGTGCCAGCCACTCTCATCCAGGACGGTGAAGCTTGCCGACGGTACTATCGCGTATAGTGGACCGGGGTACCCCCGGCTTATCAAGGGTCGATCATATCGCGTTACCGGAGTTCTCGAGAAGAACTGGCAGGTTAGTCCAAGGGTCTTCGTGCCCAGCGCGGCGAACATCCAGGAACAGTGAGGGCTGACCGGCATCTGCGTTACTGATATGCACGGCACCGAAGGAGGCACCATGGAACACGACGAGGAAAGAGATAACAGCACAAGGCTGACTACCGTTCTTGAGCGGCGACTAACGCGGAACTTCCTCATGTGGCCAGTCTTCCAACTGTCAGCTACGTTGCTCACTGGCTTGCTCTTTTCGTCGCTCCTGGCACCCGTGAACGGTGACTACTTCTACATACTGTATGAGTACGCGATGTTCTTTTCGCCAATCCTGACGGCGATCTTCGTCGTGACTGCGCTGCGTCATCGCCCGGTCTTGCACCACGTTCTCAGGGTTGTTGTCGGCGTCTGTCTTGTGGTCGCTGTGCTCACGAACTACACCATTGCGACAACCGCCAGCGGAGGAGACTTCCTCAACGTATTGAAGGGCTCAATTCGCTACCCTGATCGATCATTGCTTGGCAAGATGCTGGGTCTGTGTGATCGGTTCGTTACTCTTCCCTCCTTTGTTGGTCCGCTCGCCAACTATCCCACGCCTCTCATGCTTCTCTTTGCCGGAGTCAAGCATTGGTCTCTGCTGGCAAGCCCCTATTTCCTGCTATTGATGGTTTTTATGCCTTCCCGCCTTGCCATCCCCCTCTTCTGGCTGTGGGTCATCTTGAGTGTGATGTATGTCGTACTGCCGTCAAGAGCGTGGAAATGGATGGGGCCAAGGCTCCAAAGAGTCTGGTCTGTGGTTTGGCACAGGGAACAGATGTAGCGGCACGGCGCGGCGACCGTCCAATGAGCATCTGATCGCAACACGTTGCGTCTTTCGTTTTCCCGGCTGATTCTCGGAAATCCGTGTTGATTTCCAAATTCCCGGATTCTTCGTCGATTCTCCGGATTCACGCTGACGCTACTATCTGACTGACGTTTCTGCCATTTCCTCTCGAAACCAGCCATCCACCCGTCATCAATTCGGCCAAATCGTCAGCACGACGAATGTCGTGTAATCCTGAACGCACTACGCAACCATGCGGGTTTCCGGACACGGAATTACACGACTCTAATTGCAGAAACCATTCCAGCTATTCTTGGAGTGAGACAATAAACCTCTGGTGTTTACGCAATAGTACTGGTAGATGCATCAAACCTCTGTTCTCCCAAGCAGCCTGCGAGGTGGTTCATCACACGGCGAACGGGCAGGCCCTGCCTGGTCTGTCCACGGAGATTTGCACATTCTTCCCCCTGGCACTATACTTTTGGTGGAGAGTTCTTGCTTCGCTGCGGTGCCGTACTGATACGGCGCGCTGACGGCGCTCGTCTATGAAGACGCGCCGAGCTTGTGCCGAAAGCAAGCATGCGATAGGAGGCGCTAGCAGCAAGAAGCTGCAGCAGAAGACAAGGAAACAGGCCTTTGTTTCGTTCTACCATCATGATCCAAGGAGGAGCATATGAAACGGATACTCGCGCTTGTGCTTGTCTGTACATTGATGTGTGTCAGTGTCACCGGTCATCGGCCTTCTGTCATTGCAGAGACGGTCCATGACGTGCTGTATCTGGAAGTCCCGCAGGATTCCTACTGCCGGGCACCAGCAACGACGGTCTATCTGCCCATCATGATGGGGACCTCAGCACTGATCCATCTATGCTGATCCGCTCGGTCGAAGTTCTGGATGCAAAGGGGCAAGTAGTGGCAACTGAACGAACCGAGTTCAGGCTGGAGAGTCTTGCAGGAAAGGCAGGATCCAGTGAAGAGATGCGGACAGCCCTGGGAATCATCCCTCCAGCAGCTACGGACATCGTCACTGCACAGAACCTGATCACAAAGGCAGCAAATACTACTGACAGCAAACAGAAGAGCATTCTCATTGAACAGGCGTTCTTTGCCTCACGGGCCAAGCAGTCCATGAAGAACCCCGAGGAGTTCACAGCGGATGAAGCCAAGATTCAGCACCTGCTGAAGACCACGACACTGGCCGTTGATCTCACCCAGTTCACGACCGATACCACATCAGAGACAGCCGTCCTCGCCACTGCCCGTATCACCGGAGAACTGGCAGGACAACCCTTCACGCTCGAGCAGCAAAGCATGGTCTATCTCCTTGCCAGTCTGCCCAATGGGGGCATGTGGCACCCGGGAGACGGACATGTGCATACGCAAGGATTGTCCCAAGATCCTCCCGATTCTCCTTCCCAATACACCCCCGGCTATGAGCAGTTCTATGGGTTCAGTGATGCCACGGACTTGGCAACTGTTCTGACCCATCGTGATCAAGCCAACTCCAAAGGGATGCAGTGGATTGTTGCCACGGACCATGCAGGAGAAAACAGTGGCCACAATACATCTGAGCCACGCTTGGAACAAGACGAATGGGGTATCTACAAGACTGCATGCTCCCGAGCGACCGCTCAGTATTCGCCGACTGTTACAGTGTGTCCCGGGGAGGAACTGGCCACGAAGGAATTCTGGGAGTCAGGGACGATGACAGGTCACCTACTCCGTTATGCGGATTTCTCATTTGCTGCCAGTTACGGCACGTGTCAAGACCTCATCAGCAGGACAAGTGCAGCGGGGGGATTCGGTATTATTGCTCATCCATATGGCATTGCTTGGGGCGATTGGTTTGCTGCTCCATGGAGGGGGTTGGAAGTCATCAGCAACCAGGTTGGTTCCTATTCGGCGAATGCCGTTACAGAGTGGGATACATGGCTCTGCACTAGTCTGAGCGACGAGATAACAGGGACTGTCCGACGGGTGGGCATGGCAAACAGCGACGTTCACAACGCCGGTAGCTGGCCTGCGTGGGGCAGCAACATGAACTACATCTATACCGGTAGTTACTCTGCACCAGGAACGTCCCCTTCGGCAGTCTGGAACCCCATCAAGCAGGGTAGCCTGACAGCATCATCTGATGGGTCTTTTGCTGCAGCCACGGTCAACGGCGTCTATCCAGGATATAAGGTGACCGTGGCGCGCAACAGCACAGTCTCTGTCTTTGTTACCGGTACCCCCGCGTTCACGACATACACGAATGCAGAGGTAACAGTCCTCCGCAACGGATATCCACAGACATCGGAAATCGTTCCGCTGAGTGGAGTCAGTTTCACGAGAACCTATTCTCTCACTGTCCCGGCAGACGGCTATGTCCGCGTGGAAGTCCGCTATGGCGTTGCTGGCAACTACTCAGGGTACTGCTTCGTCAACCCTGTCTTTGTTGATACCTACTAGACGACTGGGTAGGGACGCATACCAATGATGAGATGTCCGGAATACTTTCGCAAGTGTCGCGAACTTGGTGCTCTTCACTTGTGGCAAGAGATCTGCATGAATGCGTAGTTCTCCGCATCTTACCATGGCGCGGCTGGGCAATACGGCAGAAGCCGTCGACCGCATTGCCCAGCCAACTATCAAGCTGAATACTCGGTGTCACAGTTTCAAACAGTCTCGCGCCGAAACGCAGATGCGCGCCTGGAGGAGACAGATACAATGAACACTGAACAGTCTACGAGTACGGACGAGAAGGCCAGTCCCATATCGAGCCTGGAGTTGTGGCTGTATGGTGTTCTGTTTGGATGGCCTCTCGCTGTTGCACTGTATGGCAACATCTTTGGCTTTGACCAGAACGCTGGCGTTTGGTATCCTATTGGTTCCTCTCTTCTGGGACTGCTCCTTGCGATCATTGCGCTGAGGAACTACACCCTTGCGCGGCACTTCCTGAGGTGCCTGGTCGCTGTTCTGCTGATCTCGGTCCTCCTTGCTGGAGGGTTCTATCACAATGCCACACTGGCAAGCGATGGATCGCTTTGGAGGACCATGGTCCACACATATCACATGTATGACAACGTACAACCGCCTGTTTCTCGACAGACTGTCATATCCAACCTGTTGGACAGTGTGACGCACTTCTTGCACCACCCAGATCAGGACTGGCGCGTCCTCATACCCATGATCTCCGACCACATCATGTGCTACGCTCGGATGGCCGCTCCGTATCACACGCTGCTCTTGCTCATGACTCCACGTTTCCTCGCAATGCCGATCTACTATGGACTGGTCCTCCTGGGCGCTCTGTACGTCGTGCTGCCATCGAGGGCGTGGAAATGGGTGCGAGGAGGAATTGCCAAGACCAGACTCATGCTTCGGCGGCACTAGACACCGCAACAATAGCGAGGAGAAGTCCTAACCATTTGGACCGAGGAAGACAGTATGGACCGTGAAGAGACAAGCGCAAAGGTGAGCGAGGACCCTTGATGCTATGGTGCGTTCTCTGCGTCACCGAGTATCGGGACTCTCGTGCGCCACTCCAGCAGTGGCGGCACAACTCAGCGTCATAGCCCGACCAACATGAAAGAGGGTTCCGATCCGAACTTGGACCCCCTGTCTGGCAATTGACCCACGATTCATGGAATTGAACCTCGTTTTGGCACATTGAATGGGAATGGCACATGCCAGAGTCTGATTAACAATGTGATCGGAGCAGGGGGATTTGGCGTTGTGGCGCATCCGTACAAGAATGCTCTGGGTATTGGCATTCCTTGGAGCGACTGGAATGCAGCGCCATGGAACGGTCTTGAAATCATGAGTAATGAATCCAGTCCCAACGCCAATGCTATAGCCAGGTGGGACCAGCAGCTCCTCAGCAAACTGGGTGATGAAATCGCGGGGAACTACTGGTGCGTGGGCATGGCTAACAGCGATGTCCACACTTCCAGCAGCGCTGGATGGGCAGCCAACATGAACTACATCTACACGGGCAGTTACTCTGCTCCCGGAACGTCGCCATCCGTTGTATGGGATGCCATCCGCAATGGGAGATCGACTGCATCCTCTGATGGATCATTCGCGGCAGCCACGGTCAATGGCTTCTACCCGGGGAGCCACACAACCGTTCTGCGCAACAGTACTGTCTCTGTGTTTGTTACCGGTACTCCTTTGTCGACGAAAGGGTATACGAATGCGCAGGTGAAGATCATCAAGAAGAACGGTATAGCCGTCACGCAGAACGTTTCTCTCGATGGAATCAGCAATTTCACGACAACGATCCCTATGACCGTTTCTCAGAACTGCTACATCCGTGCAGAGGTAGTGTATAGCAACGGAATTCAGTCCGGATACTGTCTGGTCAATCCGGTGTTTATCGGCACAAGTAACTGAGGATCGGTGTCACTCTCCGAAAGTCATCATACGACGCTGACTTCGCGTCGGTGAAGAAAGGACTGACTGAGACCTCGACGAAACACTAAGCATGATGTACCGTCCCTGCCAGGGAGGTACTTCAACAGATCCCTGGCAGGGACGGGAATGGCAAAGGAGGTCACCTGTGAAACCTGAACGTAATGAGGAAACCAATGTGAATCCGGAGGCATTCGAGGACAAACACAACAGGCAGATGGTCGCCATCTCTCTTGCACTGACCAGTCTCGGGTTCCTCATCCTGGAAGGAGTTGTCTGCATGTTCTCTCAACGGACAGACCCGTGGCATGGGTATCTGTGGTTTGCGCTGGCGACACTCCTCTGCGTGGCGGTCTTGCTCCTGCTTTCATCCCGTCGCTACGGCGGTCCCGCCACACTCAATGCTGTCCTCGGCTCTCTCGGAGCAGTTAGTGTCGTGCACGCGTTCATGCTGCTGATCTATGCAGGAACACTGTTACCGGCAACGGGACTTTCTGAACTGATGCTGCGTGTGATCCCGCCTCTTGTGACAGATCTCATGCTTGCGATACGTCTGTTTATCCTTGATGGCGAATCGGCCAGGATGATCAGCAAAGCTCGAGATGGTACGAATCCTTTTCTCAGAAAGCCATCGCCAAAGGCCTGGCGCTCCGTGGCTGCGTCAGTCTCTTTCGCTCTCCTGATTGTGCTGGCCTTTGTCTGGTCAGTCAGTTCTTCATTCAGGTTCTACGAGGAAGGGCAGCTTGCCACCTTTGACTTCTCGCTCCTCAAGCCTTCACCGGAACTACTGCGAAGCATCCGTATTCAGGCTCTCATCTCCTGCGTGCATGAAACCATCATACGACTCTTTCCTTTGACCATCGCGCACGGGAGCATGCTACTTGCCTCTCGCATCCGCGTGAGATGCCTGCGGGTTGTAGCTCTCGCGTCTGGATTCTCCCTTGCCGCCTGGGGATACGTGCTGGTGTTGATGCATACCTCTACACGCAATAGTGGGTGGATTGCTACCTACGCCACATGGTTCATTCCTCTGATCATACCGTTCGCTTATGCACTGCTGCTGTCCTATCGGGTACAAATGCGTCTATCAGACTGACAACGACTGTTCATGGGGGTCAAGTGTTAACTTTGGCCGGTGTTAGCTTTCGGTGCAGCGTCCAGCTGCAGGTCCGAGCATCACCCGAGATACATGTTTCCACAAGACTGTTGTGCCGACCGTGGATGCGAAGAAGATTTCTGACAATCCACGCAGCGGCAGTATGACAGGTCTCTGCAAGAAAGCCATCAAGTGGTTCTGGTTGTGGCCCATTCTGGCAACCGTGCTAGGGTACATATCAGCCGTGTTCGGAATCGGCGGGCCAGACGTACTATTGTTCATCGCACCGTATGTCACTCCGTTCGTCGGCTTTGGTTTCCTGTTGATGGCCGTTGAAAAACGCGCACAGATGCGTCCCTTTCTATGCATGTTTCTCGTTGTTGGCTGGTGCTCAACGCTCGTGGTTTCTACGAATTGGCACAGTGGGTTGCCCAGGGCCTCATGACCACGAAAATCCAGACGGAAGGTATACCTGGAATCCTTCTTGGGCTTCCAGCATTCGTGCCAGTATTCAGATGGACAATCTTCACTCCGTATGCGTTCATGACCCTTTCGAGGCACGAAATACCCGTACTTCATTGTCTGACTCCAATTCTTCAGCCACTCCATCAGAACACGGCTATAGTGACATCATGGACTTGGACAGATTGGGCACCGTGCTGCACGAACTGGGACAACCCGCCTACCGCGCGAAGCAAATCGAACTGGCGGTGTACCGGGACCTAGCACACGGATATGATGACATCCCCACCATTCCGCGCCCGCTGCGGCAGGAGCTCGCAGGCAGGATGCCGTTCGATGAACTGCGGCTGGAAACAACCCGCCGCTCTCCTGACGGCGCGGACAAGGACTTGTTCTTGACACAAGACAGCTTGCCCATCGAGAGTGTGCTCATTCCCCATGAGAACGGCAGCCGCACCGTCTGCGTCTCCACTGAGGCAGGGTGCCAGATCGGCTGTACGTTCTGCGCCACGGGGCACCTTGGCTTCCAGCGCACGCTGACACCCTTCGAGATTGTCGACCAGGTACTGTTCTTCGCGCGCCAGCTCAAGGCAGCCGGCGAGAAGGTGACCAACGTCGTCTTCATGGGCATGGGGGAACCTTTCCTCACCTACGAACACATGCGGCGCGCCATCCTGCTGCTCAACGACCCTGACGCCCTGGGACTTGGGCAGCGGCGCATTTCGGTCTCGACCAGCGGCATCGTGCCCAGCATCGAACACTTCACCCAGGAACAATGGCAGGTCAACCTGGCCGTTTCGCTCCATGCCCCGACCGATGCCCTTCGCTCTCAGCTGATGCCCATCAACCGCACGTATCCCCTGAGTGCCCTGATGCCCGCGCTGGACCGCTACGTCGCCGTCACCAACCGACGCCTGATGCTCGAGTACCTTCTGCTGGGCGGCATCAATGACAGCCCGGAGGACGCGCACCGCCTTGCTGACCTCCTTCGCACGTGGCCCAACGTTTCCCGCCTCGGCCTCGTCAACCTCTTGACCTACAACCCGACCCGTGACGCCTACGGCCACTGGAATGCATTCATGGGCCCCACCGGGCGCACCCTCGCCACCTTCGAGGACATACTCACCGCCCACGGCATCCCCTGGACACGCCGCGTGAGCTTTGGCGGTGACGTCGGCGCCGCCTGCGGGCAGCTGGCGGGAGAGGCGAGACCTCCTGATGCAACCCAATTGTGAATCCCTTGGTGCCTGGCACCAAGGGATTCACAATTGCAGATCGTGTGAACAATCCTGCGGCGTGGACGGGAGCCGTGTCTTCGCAACCGGCATGTCGAATGGCGGAATGATGACAGACCGGCTGCGATGTGAGCTTTCCAACAGAATCGCAGCCATCGCGCCGGTTGCGGGCAGCCTGCCGCAGCATCTTGCGCACACGGCACCCCTGCACCCAATTCCTGTACTCATGGTACACAGCACGGAGGACCCCATTGTTCCGTGGATCGGCGGCGAGGTTCAGGCCTTCGGCGAAGAACGAGCGAGAGTCCTGTCGGTCCCGGACACCATGCAGTTCTGGGCGCGCCATGACGGCTGCACGGACGTGCTGCCCACAGCGTACCTGCCGGCCGAGGACTGTACCGGAACGACCCGCTCCTGGAAGGAAGAGGCACGAACCCGCAGAACGGTCTCGAGGTCATCCTCTATGGCATCGACGGCGGTGGCCATGTCTAGCCCGGCGGTGCTGGCCTGCACCGCAATGCACCAGCACCAACTGCCCTCGGCATCGACGCCTGCACCACCATCTGGGAGTTCCTCGCAGCAATAGCAACAACCTGACAGCCGAGAGCCCGGCTCGTCGCCAGATGGGAAGAGGTGGGTGTCTCCCAGTGGCTCTCACGGGCAGGAGCCACAACAATCTGAACCATACCGCCCAACGCGGGGACATTCCTGTTCCCTCTCTTCTCCATCCTTCCTCTTGTTCCTCTGACCAAAGGGGTATACTGTAACCTATTAGTTTGCCGGCTATGTATCTGCCGGGACGAACCGAGGTGAAAATGGAGAAACCGCAAGAGGGCAGGGAGGAGTACAGAGAAGAGGAAGTCCAGCTGTTGTTCCGCGCTGTGGGCAAGATGCACAAGGCGTGCCTGCGGAAGGAAATGGACCGCAGAGGACTGGCGGAAGTGGGGCAGCCCTTCATCCTGTTCATGCTGCGGGACCAGGGGGATGGCGCCGACTGGGACCAGAAGCAGTTTGCCGAGGCCCTGGGAGTCAGTCCCGCGACGGTAGCCATCTCCATCAAGCGCATGGAACGGGCAGAGCTGGTCACACGCATCCCCGACCCACGCGACCTGCGCCGCAACCGGATTGCTATCACCGAAAAGGGACATAGACTGGTTGACGACTGCATCCGCGCCTTCCGGCACGTCGATATGGGGATGTTTCGCGGCTTTTCGCTCGAAGAGCGCAAGGAGCTGGCGGGCTACTACCACCGCATGGTCCGGAATCTGGAAGAGCTGGGTGTCCAGCCGCCGAAGTTCATGAAGCAGGAGGAAGTGCATTGATCAAGAAGTTATGGCAGTACCTGGGCCAGTACCGGCGGTTGGTCGTCGCGTCGCCGTTTCTAGTGGCTATCGATGTAACCTGTGAGTTATCCATGCCCTTGCTGATGGGCAGAATCGTCGACACGGCCATCCCCAAGATGGACCTGAACCTTATCCTGCAGATTGGTACCCTGATGATCGGCCTGGCACTGGTGGCCATGTTCTTTGGCTCCATGAACCACAGGGTCGCGGCCGTAGCCAGCCAGGGATTCGGTGCCAACCTGCGCCAGGCGCTGTTTGACAAAGTCCAGACGTTCTCGTTTAGCAACATCGACACATTCAGCACTGCGTCGCTGGTGACACGCCTGACTAACGATGTGACTCAGCTTCAGAACACTCTGCTCATGAGCATGCGCTTGCTGACACGCGCTCCGCTCATGCTCATCTGTGCACTCATCTTTGCCATCGTCATCAACGCCAGGCTGTCCATCATTCTGTTCATCGCCATTCCCCTGCTGGTCGCCGGTATCGCGCTGGTCGTGACCCGAGCGCAGCGCCTGTTCCGTGAGGTTCAGGTGCGCATTGACGCGGTCAATGGCACTATTGAGGAGAACCTCATCGGCATTCGCGTGGTCAAGGCGTTCGTCCGCGAAAACCACGAGAAGCGCAAGTTCAAGAAGTCCAACGATGACCTGTCGGGAACGGCGGTCCGGGCGGGGCACCTCGTTGTGACCATCATGCCCATCATGACCTTCGTGCTCAACGCCACGACGGTCGCCGCCATCTGGTTTGGCGGCCGCATGGTGGGCCTGCACACGATGGGCACGGGCGAACTGATCGGGTTCATCAGCTACATCATGCAGATTCTCATGAGTGTCCTCAACATCTCGATGATTTTGATGATGTCGACGCGGGCACAGGCCAGCGCGGAACGCATCATCGAGGTGCTGGACACAGTACCGGACATTTCAGACGCCACTCCTGCCCTTGCCGCGGGAGGCGCGTCCGCGGACAGCGGGCCTGTCGTTGACGAAGGCAGCGTTGAGTTCCAGCACGTCGATTTCAAGTACACGGCATCCGGCAAGGGTGAAAACGTCCTGTCCGATATCAGTCTGTCCATCCGGCCGGGTGAGTTCGTCGCCATCGTGGGAGGCACGGGCGCGGGCAAGTCGACGCTGGTCAACCTGATTCCCCGGCTGTACGACGTCACAGCCGGACAGGTTCTGGTGAGCGGCGTAGACGTGCGCGATTACAAGCTCGCTACCTTGCGCAGCGGTATCGGTGTCGTCCTTCAGAACAATGTGCTGTTCTCAGGCACCATCCGGGACAACCTGCGCTGGGGCAACTCCAGCGCAACGGACAAGGAGATAGAGGAGGCCGCCCGCAACGCGCAGGCCCATGACTTCATCATGGCGTTTCCTGACGGCTATGACACCGACCTGGGCCAGGGCGGCGTCAATGTCTCGGGTGGGCAGAAGCAAAGGCTGTGCATCGCGCGCGCCCTGCTCAAGAAGCCTCGCATTCTTATCATGGACGACAGCACAAGCGCTGTCGACACGGCAACTGAAGCGCAGATACGCGCCTCGTTCCGCAACAACCTGAAGGGCACGACCATCATCATTATCGCTCAGCGTATCAGCTCCGTGCAGGAGACTGACAAGATTGTCGTCCTGGACGATGGACGCGTCGTGGGCATTGGCAGCCACGAGGAGCTACTGGCGACAAATCCGGTCTACCAGGCAATCTGTGCCTCACAGATGGAGGGGGTGATCGTCAATGGCTAACGAACGCCAGGTCATTCCCTCGCGCGGTGGACCCCGCATGGGATTCCAGAGGCCCAAGAATCTGGGTGCGACGACGCGCCGCCTGCTTGCGTATCTGGGGCGCAGCCGCTACGCGCTTATTGCAGTGGCTGTCATGCTGCTTCTCAGCACCGGCGCCGGACTCGCAGGCTCCTACTTTCTGAAACCACTGGTCAACAACTATATTGTGCCCGGCGACTTCGCGGGCTTGGGCCGCATGCTGCTCCTGCTGGCTGGCATCTACCTGACGGGCGTCATTGCCGCATACTTCCAGGGACGCATCATGGTGAGCATCGCCCAGCGCACCGCCAATGTCATGCGCAAAGACCTGTTCGACAAAATGCAGGACATGCCGCTGTGCTTCTTTGACACGCACACGCATGGCGAACTCATGAGCCGCTTCACCAACGACCTGGACAACGTCGAGATGGCTCTCGAGCAGAGTGTCGTACAGCTCGTCTCGAGCGTCCTGGTCTTCGTCGGGACACTGGTCATGATGTACGTTCTGAGCCCGATCCTGTTCCTCGTGACTGCCGCCCTCCTGACAGGCATGATCATGTTGAGCGTCAGCATATCCAAGAAGAGCACGGTCTTCTTCCGGTCCCAGCAGAGAGCACTGGGCGAGGTCAACGGGTACATCGAAGAGATCGTCGGTGGTCTCAAGGTGGTGAAGGTCTTCGGGCACGAGCAGGTTGCCAGCTCCGAATTCGCAGGGCTGAACGACGAGTATCGATCCTCCGCTACTTCCGCCACGTTCCTTTCGGGTGTCATCATGGCTGTCATGGGCAATCTGGGGCGCATCTGCTATGCGACCGCGGCCATCATGGGCGGCTACCTGGCGATTCATGGCCGGCTGGACACCGGCTCTCTGGTTGCGTTCCTGCAGTACTCGTACCTGGTCGCCCAGCCCATCAACCAGGCAACCAACCAGCTCAGCGTCGTGCTGTCCGCCCTGGTCAGCGCCGAGCGGGTCTTTGAGGTCATGGACGCCCAGCCGGAAGTCGACGATGGCACCGTGACGCTTGTCAATGTCACGTACGAAGTGGACAACAGCGAGGAGGGAACGCCTGTCGAGGCCCCCGAGGACGTGGTGACCAACGAGTGGGCATGGAAGGTGTCGCAGGAGGATGGAAACACAGCGCTGATACCACTGCGCGGCGACGTCCGCTTCGACCACGTCACCTTCTCGTACGATGGTGTCACGCCAGTGCTCAAAGATATCTCGCTGTATGCCAAACCCGGACAGACGATCGCCTTCGTGGGCTCTACGGGTGCGGGCAAGACGACCATCACGAACCTCATCAACCGCTTCTACGACGTCCAGCAGGGAATCATCACCTATGACGGCATCGACGTCAGGTCCATCCACAAGAAGGACCTGCGCCGGTCACTGGGCATGGTCCTGCAGGATACCCACCTGTTTACCGGTACAGTCATGGACAACATACGCTATGGTCGTCTTCGCGCCACCGACGAGGAGTGCGTCTTGGCGGCCAGGCGCGCAAGTGCCGACTCCTTCATCCGGCGCCTGCCGCAAGGCTACGACACGGTCATCACCGGCGACGGGGCCAACCTGTCCCAGGGACAGCGCCAGCTGCTGGCTATCGCGCGCGCCTACGTGGCAGACCCGCCGGTCATGATTCTCGATGAGGCGACCAGCTCCATCGATACACGCACGGAGCGCCTGATTGAGCGTGGTATGGACGCTCTCATGGAAGGCAGAACGGTGTTCGTCATCGCCCACCGGCTGTCGACAGTGCGTAACGCCAAGGCTATCATTGTACTTGAACACGGTGAAATCATCGAGCGTGGCAACCATGACACTCTGCTGGCACAGCGGGGACGCTACTACCAGCTGTACACGGGACAGTCTGCTCTCGAATAGCCGCTCTTGTCACAGGAGAACGCAAACCGCGCAGCCGGCCGGCTGCGCGGTTTATCTGTTTCCAGCAGGCGAGAGGAGCTGGTTACAGCAGAGGAATGCCTGCCACCCGGCAGGCAGACCGCATAGGATCGGGCCAGATGCCAGACTGGACTTCGCCGATGTGAGCGGTTTGAAGGAGCAACATGCACAGGCGAGACTGGCCGATGCCGCCGCCGATGGTGAGGGGCAGCTCTCCCGCAAGCAGGCGGCGGTGATAGGGCAGCTCGCAGTTTGCCAGCTCACCGCGCGCTTCCAGCTGGCGCAGCAGGGCTGGAGGGTCGACACGGACACCCATGGAGGATAGCTCGAAGGCGCAGCCAAGCAGCGGGTTCCAGAAGAACAGGTCGCCGTTCAGGCCACGGTGCCCGGCGTCTGTCGGCGTTGACCAGTCATCGTAGTCGGCGGCCCGTCCGTCCTGTGGTAGACCGTTCCGCAGAGGCGCGCCGATACCAATGAGGAACACCGCCCCTGCCTCACGGCACAGGCGCTCTACTCGTTCCTGCGGCGTGTGCGCGGGATCGTCCGCCTCAAGGTCCTCGCTCCGGGTGAACACCGGCTCCTGGGGAAGATGCGGCACAGAGGCCCGCGGGTAGCGCTCGGCAACCAGCCGCTGGGTCCGCAGCACCACACCGTAGATATCCCTGACAATGTCCTGAAGGAACGGAACACTGCGCTCGTCTGCACAGATAACACGCTCCCAGTCCCACTGGTCCACGTAGACCGAGTGAAGGTTGTCCAGGGTCTCGTCCGGGCGGATGGCGTTCATGTCCGTGTACAGGCCCTCACCATGAAGGAATCCATAATCGGCAAGCGCTGCCCGTTTCCACTTGGCCAGCGACTGCACCACCTCGGCATCGGCGCCGATGGCGGGCACAGGAAAGCGTACCGGTCGCTCTACCCCGTTCAGATGGTCATTGAGTCCGGAGGCGGCCGTCACACACAGGGGCGCAGACACGCGCGTGAGGTTGAGTGCCGCAGCCAGCCCGCTCTGGAAGGTATCCTTGATGAACTTGACTGCCTGCTCGGTTTCGCGCAGGGAGAGCGCCGGTCGGTACCCATCCGGCAGGCACAGCCCTCCGCTTACGTACGTCTGACCCGTTTCCATCTGTGTCGGCATGCAAGGCTCCGTTTCTGCGTGCCGGACTTGTTGTCCGGCATGGGATTTGTAGAGAGGATATGCGAAAGCCAGTCAGGACCGTGCAGAAAGTGTGAACGTGGCAGAATCTCAGGTGTACATTCTCTCGTAGTACTCACGAACCATGCGCGCCGCCGAGAACTGCCACTGGGCCATTGCTACGCTGGCGTGCATCATGCGCATCCAGTCTGCACGGTGGTCATAATAGGCCGGCATGACCTCTCCGCGCAGAACCTGGTACAGCGAGACCGAGTCCACTTGGTTGGCGTCGCTCCCCTGATACCCTCCACCAAACTGCCATCCGTTGACGCCGTGCTGACAGCCTTCCGGCCACCACCCATCCAGCGTGCTGAGGTTCAGGACACCGTTCATGGCAGCCTTCATGCCGGAAGTGCCACTTGCCTCCATAGGACGGACCGGGTTGTTGAGCCAGACATCGCAGCCACGCGTCAGCATCTTGCCGACAACCATATCGTAGTCTTGCACGAAGACGACGCTTTCGGGAAACTCGCGCGCGATCCGCACAATGTTGGTAATCGTCGCCTTTCCTCCCATGTCATTGGGGTGTGCCTTGCCCGCAAGAATAATCTGCAGCTTGCGACTGTGCAGCAGCTCGCCGATAATCTGCCGGTCTGAGAAGATGAGGTCGCTGCGCTTGTAGGGCGTTGCCCGCCGGGCGAACCCGATGGTCAGCACATTCTCGTCCAGACTAACACCGTTGCGCCGCTCCACCAGGTCGATGACCGCCCGCTTGAGCGCCATGTGGCGTTCCCACAGGTCAGCTCCCGCCGCGTGCGCCTGACGGATGCTCTCGTCTTGCCAGGTGCCGCAATGCACGCCGTTCGTGATGGCAAGGATGTCAGGACCACCCGGGACACTCTTCCACATCTCGCGCGCCGTCTGACCGTGCAGCTGCGAGACCGCGTTGGCCCTGCGGGACAGGCGGATACCAGCCGCGGTCATGCTGAAGGGGTCGCCACCGATGGTAGTTACCTGTTCCCAGCTGAGGCCGTCGTAGGCGTTCATGTACGCCAGCACGCGATGCGAGTGCGCCTCGTTGCCCGCCCACACCGGTGTGTGCGTCGTGAAGACGATGTGTTGCTTGACCGACAGCAGGGCATCCGTAAACGAAGCGCCATTTGCCATTTGCTGCCGGATAAGCTCCATGCCGGCGAAGACCGCATGGCTGTCATTGAAGTGATAGATATCCACCGGCATGCCCAGCGCCTGGAGGGCACGCACGCCGCCAATGCCCAGAATCATCTCCTGCGCAACGCGTTCTTCCTCGAGTCCTCCGTACAGCTGGGCGGTGATGTTCCAACCCGGATTGTCGGGAAGGAAGGTGTCAAGGAGGTACAGCGGCACGTTGCCATAGGCAGTGCACTTCCATACCTTGACGCGCACCGGCAGTTCCTGAATAGGAACGGTGACAACGACGCCGGTGTCCTCAAGGACGTCGTAGCGGTACTCATGGTAGCAGTCGTAGGGGCGGTCCTGTTCGTCGATGAACTGCTCGGTGTAGTCCTGGCGCCACAGAATGCCAACGCCCACCATCGGCAGGTTTTCGTCTCTGGCCGCCTTCAGGATATCCCCGGCCAGGATGCCTAGCCCTCCCGCGTAGATATGCAGGTCCTCGTGCAACCCGAATTCCATGCAGAAGTAGGCAACCCGGGGCGTTGACTCATTCATCCGTATCCTCCGTTCCTTTCATGCCAGTCTGGCCCGCCCTCGCCATAGCATGATAGCAGAGGAGTACCAACTTCCCAGCTTTGGCGCTTCACCAATCTGCCAACGCCCCCTGAGGCTCCTTCAAGTCCACTTGAGCAGGACGATAGAGAGCGGCGGAAGGCACTGCTGCGCCCACGGGGCACCCCGGGAGGATTTCAACAGAGCCGCGTGCAATACGCCATCTACTTCCTACTGAGCCGGCCTGGCAGAGAGGTATTCTGGCTCGGCACTCCCTGACAAGAGTACCGTGTCGCCCGCGACCTCCAGGCCCGCGTGACGTCCCCGAGAGTCGGCAAGGACCGTACCTCTTCCACGACTGCCTGAAATGAGGCGCATCTGCACCGTGGCGTCCAGCTCGTGCACGAGCACGCTGGTTTCCACGCCGGGGCGCGGGGGCAACATCCGTGGGGCCAGGGCCCCTCCTCCCGCCCATACTTCCAGGACGTGATGCCCGTTTGTCACGGTGAACTCAGCGTGCCGGTCGTCGGCCATGAAGTGCGTGAGACGCGAACCGTTCCAGGTCGTCCAGCGGTACACTGCTCCCCCAGACACAAGCGCTATAACGATTCGCCTGAGCAGCTGTCCTGCGACTGCTACATCACTCACCGAAGCGACCAGGGACATGTCTGGCTCGTCGAAGTGATTGCACTGAATCCACACCGAGCTGCCAGCCATCTGCGTCGGCACGTCGCTCTCAATGTACCCATGTCCACCGCTGAAGACAACTTCATCACCATCCATGATGAGTGAGCCCGTAATGTGAGCATCCGGCGACAGCACACGGTGCGACGCCTCAAGCAGTGGAACGGGGGGTACCGGCCCCCGGGGTATGTGCAGCCATGGGCGCGGGGGCCACTGGGGCGAATGGGCAAACTGCAGCTCTCCCGTAAGGCGCAGGTCTGGACCCTCCATATGGAGCTGTGCCGCTGTGCTTGTGAATCGGCTGTGGCCACAGACAATGTCAAAGCCCCGGCGCGATGACCAGAACTGCTCTATGGGATACTCGTGCGTTACGCAGCGTCCCGTGACGCCATCCAGCATGCGGACGAAACAGAAGGAGGCGCCCCGCTGCCGGTCCAGACACGCTCCCGGCATAATCGCCCAGATGTGCCGTTCAGCCGGGTCAACCACTTTGAAGTACCAGGTATTGAATGCCCGGGAGTCACGCTCCCGGTTCACTGGCATGTCTGTCCCCTCAGGCGCCCGGGGTGACAGTGCCGCGGTCCGTTGCTACGTCCATAGGATGAGTATGACAGAAGTCGCCTGCTTGTACAAGGGGAGACCCTGGTCACACCGATCCCGTCAAGTCCCCAGTGTTGACTGCTACTACAATCGAGGCACACTATGGTGCTCGACTATCGGGCATTCGAGAGAATAGAACAGACAGGGGGAACACATGCGAGTACTTGTTGTCGGGGGCAATGCAGGAGGAGCTTCTGCCGCCGCGCGCCTTCGCCGCCTTGACGAAAACGCTGAGATTGTCGTGTACGAAAAGGGTGACTACATCAGCTTCGCCAACTGCGGCTTGCCCTACCATGTCGGCGGCGTCATTCCGGACCGCAGCCAGCTGCTGGTTCAGACGCCACAGTCCATGAAAGAACGGTTCAACATCGACTTTCTGACGGGTCATGAGGTCACTGCTATCGACCGTCAGGCGCACACCGTCACCGTCAGAAATCTGGCGACAGGCAGCGATGTGGCGGACCATTACGACAAGCTGATTCTCTCGCCCGGCGGCTCGCCGCTGCGTCCGCCCATCCCCGGCATTGACAGTAAGGGCATCACTCCTCTCTGGACCATCCCGGACATGGACCGCATCGTCGCCGCTGTCCGCAGTGGCGCTCGGAGGGCCGTCGTCGTTGGTGGTGGATTCATCGGGGTGGAGCTGGCAGAGAATCTGCGCGAGCAGAAGCTGGACGTAGCCCTTGTCGAGATGCTTCCACAGGTCCTGTCCTTTCTGGACCCGGACATGGCGGCATATGCCCACCAGGAACTGTTGACGCATGGCGTCGAACTCCACCTCGGGGACGGCGTGGCTTCCTTCGCTGAAGGAACAGACAGCAGACTGACGGTCACGCTGGCAAGTGGAAAGCAACTGACAGCAGACCTTGTAGTCCTTGCCATCGGCGTTCGCCCGAACACAGACCTTGCGGAACACGCAGGCCTGGCCATCGGCCCCACGCACGGTGTCGTCGTCGATGACCACCTGCGGACCAGCGACCCTGACATCTATGCTGTCGGTGATGTCGTCGAGGTAGAGCAGTTTGTCACGAAGAGTCGAGCCCTCATCCCTCTGGCCGGGCCGGCAAACAGGCAGGCCCGCATAGCTGCCAACAACATCGCCGGCCAGGACGATATCTACAGGGGCACGCAGGGAACATCTATCGTGAAGGTGTTCGACCTGGCGGCAGGAGCCACTGGGGCAGGCACCGCCCTGCTCACCAGGCTGGGTATCCCGTTCCGCTCAGTGACCATTCACCCCGGCCAGCACGCCGGCTACTATCCCGGCAGCACGCCCTTGCATATCAAACTGCTGTACGGAACAGATGGCAAGCTGTTCGGCGCTCAGGCGACCGGCTACGACGGTGTGGACAAGCGCATCGATGTCCTGGCAACGGCCATCCGGATGGGCGCAACGGTGGACGACCTCACAGATTTGGAACTGGCTTATGCACCCCCTTATGGCAGCGCAAAGGACCCGGTCAACATGCTGGGTTTCGTCGCCCAGAACGATCTCACACAACTCACGGAATCTGTCGCACCGGAGCAGCTGAACGATGAGCTGGCTCGCGGGGCGCTCCTGCTGGACGTGCGTCAGCCAGAGGAAACGTCGTGCGGCCTCATTCCCGGGGCCATGACCATTCCCCTCCCGGAACTGCGCGGACGGCTGAATGAGCTGCCCAGGGACCGGAAGATCATCGTCACCTACTGCAAGGTCGGCCTGCGCGCATACGTGGCACAGCGTATCCTAGCACAGCATGGGTTTCAGGTCGCCAACCTGAGCGGCGGCTATACCAGCTGGGAAGCAGCGACCACGAAGGGGGATTGAGGCAGAGGCTGTTCCGCTGGAGCGCGATCCGGATGCGCATCAGGCCGAAAAGGGAAACTCGTGGCATTTTGGATACAAAGCACACATCGGAGTGGACAAAGACAGTGGGCTGGTGCATCATCTGAAAGTAACCGCAGTAAATGTTCATGATGTGGCAAAAATGCCGGAACTATTAAACGGTGAAGAAGAGAAAGTCCATTGCGACAGCAGATATTTGGGTGCAGAAAAGCGGGATAATGATATAATATCGGTAATGTCCAGAACAAGAAAATCAAGTACATCATCAATCGGCGACCGACACAAATCGAAAAACCTAGTCCCAGCGGCCAATGGTATGCAAAAAAAGCGGAACACAAGAAATCCTCAGTACGGGCAAAAGTGGAGCATGTTTTTGGGGCAGTCAAAGGATTATTCAGCTATCGAAAAACCTGGCACCATGGTCTGCGAAAGCAGACGGCAAAACTGCATATGATGTTTGCGCTGGCAAATCTGTATCTGGTTGACAAGCGATGCTTGGCAGCCTGATTTGGGTTGCCCGCGCAGCAAGTTTTCGTCATCAGTTCGCCGTTTTGTGGAATTGCTGGTATTTTGCCTCATGCACTTGCAGTTATGCGGTGTTGCCTTAGAGCCATTTTGTATTTTGGAGGATTATCTATGAGTAGACTTCACAGAAACTGCGGCGCTCAGCTTTCAGACAACGTAAAATCTGCGCGCGGGGGTGCGGTTTCCGCGCCGCAGAACATAGAACAGACAACGTCTGCACCCAAAGCAGCGGACACCTTTGTAAAAAAGCGCGGGATGCCGTCAAGGAAGATCCTGATTTCCGCTATCGCCGTGGTGCTTGTCCTTGCAGTCGGAATCGGGATTGTACCGCGGCTTTTCGGCGGTGACGGTGATCCTTTTGTAAAAGGAACGACGGTTGAACAAACTGTCCGTCCGGACAGGGAAACGACAGTCGGCGACCTTTCCCAGACAGGCTGGCAGCTCGATATCCCGGCCAATGCCTTTGAAAGCGATCTTCCCCTGACAATGAGCGTCCTGTCGGAAACGGAAAGAGAAAACTATCAAAACGACGCGTTTAAATGGATAGGAACACCGGTAAAAATAGCGGCGGGCAGTGAGAACGGCGTCTATCTGGGCCGCCCGGTCACGGTCACGATGCAAATTCCGAAGGAGCAGCGCATTCCCAAAGAAAAGGTTGACGCTTATCTGGCGGCCTATTATAACGGAGAAAGCTGGGATTACATATTTCCCGCCATAACCAAGGTAAGCGAAGGCTATATCACCTTTGAAACCTATCATTTTTCGCTTTTTTCTGCGGTCGAGCCGACGGAGGAAGAAAAAATAAAGCTGTATACGCAAAAGATGGCGGTGCAGGTATGGGAGGACGAAGAACGCGAAAAGGCTTTTTCCGATAAGGTCATGGATACGTTCAATGAAGCCTTTGAGAACATGGGAATTTCGGACGAAACCGTCAAAGGCAAGCTGCTGCGCTCCGTCGCGAAGGAATCCGACTTCGGTACCCTTCTGGTTTCGACAGAGCGGGGCGATGTCGCGGACTTCGGCGTAAAATGCGGCGAATTGGCGGCAAACGCGCTGATCAAACATTTAAAAATGGAAGACGCACTGATGGATAACATCACGGGTAAGGGAGCAGCTGTGGCTACGGGACTGGTCAAGGGAGCCCTTCAGCTAAAAGATGGCAATTATACTGACGCGACAAAGGAGCTTAGCTCCGCCTTTATCGGATATTTCCCCGTGGGCAGAGCTTATCAGGCCGCCGTGGAGGTCATAGACGCCGGCATCGCAAGCTGGAAGGATTACGAGCTTGACGAGGCGTATAGAAACTATGTCAAAGACACGGTCGGCGGCTTTGCGACGGTCAGCGACGATGACTGGGCTTTGATGTGCGCGACGCAAATGCGCGGGTATCTGATAAGGCTTCAAGAGGAGGCCAAAAACGCTTACTGCGCGGTCAACGGCATATCAAGAAGCGAGCTTGACAAGGATAAAGCCCTGAGCGCGCGCATCGCGAGCCAAGCGGGAGCGAACCTGCGGAAAACCTTTGAAAAACGCCTTGCAAGCGAGAAGACCATCAAGGGAAAAGAAGCGGAGTACGTTAGAATCATCGAGGGCTTCAAGAAAGACCTGCTGCTGGAAAGAGGTGCCTTCGGTTTTGGGTTTGACACGGATATTGAGAGCCGGCTCCGTACATTGTTTGCCGTCAGAAAAAACATCCTCGACCTGTTCGGCGGTGAGATGCCCGTGCTGAAAAGCGGCGAAAGCGCAGAATCGAACCTCAACGAAGCCATCGCAATGTGGATCAGCTTCGGGCCCGAAAGAAGAGGAGAGTTTTATCAATGGCTGGAGGAAAAGGGCTATATCGAAAAGGTGAAGCCGTCAGCCACTCCGGCCGCTCCGACATACGCCTGGGTGCTTACAGAAACCAAGACTAATGACTGGCAGTCGAAGCTGGATGCCGAGAATAAAAAAACCGAGGGCAGCTGGCGTCGGGATATTGCCGCGTCGGCAGGCAGCGCCACATTTACGCAAACTTATATCGGCAAGGGCAATACATGGTTGAAACCGGGCTTGAGTGAGTCAGGACAGGTAACCTGGACCGCGCCATCCAAGACCACGATTCTACCGAACGAAGAGTTTTCGATCGACCTGACGGCCACGCATCTTCATAACGACCATTCCAATCAATCCGGCGGTTGGTGGGGTTCAGCACAGGTTTTCTACATTGATGAAGCGGGAGAACAAAAAGGCAGCGCGAGGAATCTAAGCGACCGGGACGGGAAAACCAGCTTTACCGCGGGCACCAAATACCCATCCCTCTCCTCCACGGTCTACGGAACCTTCGGAGCGGGTTCGGAGGGGGACCGGATGGCCATTCGCGTTTCCGCATCCGGTGGTAATGTGGCCGTTCAAACCTTCTATATCTACGAATGGAAGGAGGTTCCCTGAATTGGATGAAAAGGTGAAATAGCCACGGCGACGGCAATATCGGGTTTTTATACTGCCGATCACCAAGGTGAAAAATGAAGGAGTGAAGCCCGTGTTTTGTAAGCATTGCGGAATCAGGATTCCGGACGGGGCCGGCTTCTGTACCGGCTGCGGGGCAGAAATCGAAACGCGGCCGACCGCCCCCGGGCTGGCGCCGGCTGTTTCCCGCGGAGAACCAAAAAAAACAAACGACGCAAAAAGGGCATGGGCGCGTTGATGCTTTTTGTCTCTATACTCCTTATTTTGGCCGGGATCGGCCACATGGCCCTCGCGGTCGCCGGCCGAACGGCGACCGCACAGGTGACCGGTTATGAACAGCGGTTGTTCATAAACAACGACGATTCCACGCGAAACCCCAGGCGCTATCAGCTCGATTACGAATTCGCCGCAAACGGAAAGCGGTATACGGGCTCCGTGACAAGGGTATTTGAAGGTGGTAGTCAAATGAGGCAGACCATTTCGATTCGTTATCTTCCCTTTTGGCCCCATGTAAATGCGGAGGACAGCGGCGGGGAGCCAGGCTCCGATGCGCCCTGACTCGCCTCCTCCTGTCTGCGCGCACCCGGTTCAGACACCGCCGCAGCCCCCGCCTATATCACCCCACAGCGGGGCGCCGGACCGCTGCGCGACGGGCAGTACATAGGAATACTCTTGCTGATGATTGTGCCCATCCTGAACAAACATTATCCTGCTGTTTGTGTGGAGCTCAGGCGGCCCGGTGAATCCCAACAAGGTCAATTTCGCGAGAGCTTCGCTGACTCTGTGCGCCATTGGCCTGATGCTTTTCATTCTTGCCGGAGGTGTGATCAGGAGCATTCTGAGCGAGATTACAGACAGTCTGTATTAAAAGTGATACGGGAAAAGAGGGGGCCAAGATGAGCGGCGCGCATGAAACAATCGAGTGGTGCATCCATGTGCCGATCTTCCGGAATACGGTTATTTTGAAGCAGTTGGGGCTTGCCGTCGGCATCCCCTTCGGCCTTCTGATCATTATTCTTGCCCTTGTGTCGGGTAAAAGCGTATACACGCTCTATGCGCTGGGTCTTTTAATCGCGCTCCTGTTTTTGACCTGGCTTTTCATCATGGCGGTGTACGGCGGAGAATACGAGGCGGAGTTTGAGCTGGACGAGAAGGGCGCACTCTGCCGGACGCAGGCAAAGCAAGCGAAGAAAAACAAAGTTGTCAATGCCCTGACGGTTTCCCTGGGGCTTCTCTCCGGCAAGCCCGCCGTGGCGGGCGCGGGGATTCTGGCCCAGTCGAGGCAGCAGGTTTTTATCCGATGGGACCGCGTGAGAAGGGTGAAATATAAGCCCCGCCAGAGGACGATTCTGCTGCGAGGCGGCTTTTCGGAGAATATCGCACTGTTCTGCACGCAGGAAAACTACCCTAAGGTAGAGCAGTTCACAATGAGTAAAACACAAGGAACCCATAGCTGATTCGGGAAATTCCGGCCCGATTGCGTTCTATGAGTGTCAAGTGCCTGAGGGCGCCCGCCCTCAGGCACTTCTGCTTGATGTGAACGGTTTTGTAAAATGTGTCAACCTGACCCCGACTGGGGTTTCGCCTATCAATGGCCTATTGCAGCAATGAGCCAGTTTGAATCTTCGGTTTCCTTAACCATGAGGATCAACTTGGTATCTTTGTCAGGCCACCACTTGTCCTTGCGCTTTATTACTTCCTCAACCCGGAAAGTCACAAGCCCAGCTGGCTTTGACTTCAGATAATAGACCGCACAGCGCTTGTAAGCATCGCCTTCATTTTCGGAATATGGACCACTGATACTGAGTAGTTTTGCCCACTGAATGCCCTCATTCGGCCACAATCCGCTGAATGCCCACTGAGGGTCGTCATCAGGCCCCTAATGGACAGCCTTTCAAACGCTTTGACATCACAAGTGTCAAGAGCTTTATAATATGCCCGGATCACATCCTGCTGCACTGCGGACGGTCCCTGACTTCCTGCGGCCAATTCCTTTGATGCAATCCATGCATAAGGACTCGATCCTATCAGGAGGACTATCACAACAAGAACAACAGGGACGATCACAAGAAGGAACCGTTTGTTCATGGCCTCATCCCGAAGAACTTAAACTCCCAGAGAAGAGAATTATAGCTGCTGGCGATGGTCGCACAGTGATAGAATCCTCCGACGAGGGCCGTGGCAACGACGGCAGGCCGTATGACTGTTGCACACAAGACCAGAATCAACATGATAGATCGACACATGATCCACGTCTGAGTTCTCAGTTGTTTCATTCTTCTCCTTCTCTTGAATGTACCAAGAACATACGCGAAACGTCCGGGAGAGCTGCGCTCTCCCGCTGTGTGCTACCGACTCTCCTTTCGTCGGAGGTGCACAGAAGCTCGAACTACCGCCGTCTTCATCCATCCCCACGCTCGCTGTGGCAGCACAACGTAGAAGAACCCCAGGGTGACCAACAGCCAGAAGACTGGGAGAACCAGCCAGGACGGAGCCAGGATCAGCACCGGAAGAATCAGCCACCCGGGCAGCCCGATAATCATGGCAGCGAGATCATTGAGCCCCGATGCCATCGCGCCACCGGGGAAGATGGTATACCTGCCTGCGACCAACTCGGGGATCAGCACGACCCTTGAGCGCAGCGTATCGGACAGCGAAAGACGACGAGGGCTCCTGACCTCTCGGACAACACCAGCAAGCAAGCCCGGATAGCGCGACTCGAATGCCTGCTGTGAGAGCGTTGTGCGCACATCGATACACAGGGTGAAGCGACTCTCTACAGCCGTGATCCTGCGGGCGTACCAGTGTACGCCTGAAGGATCGTCGTATGATTGTGGCGGATCAGGTACGACATTGGGCTTCTTGCCATATGACAGCGTAAGCGTCAGTGCCGCAACTTCGTCATCGGCAACCCCCCACCGAACGCTCTGCTCGCACGTCATGATTGGTGGTCGAGACCATCTACTGCCGTGGCTTCCCGGGAGAGAGAGTACAACCGCCGAAAAGGCGTCCCCGCCGCACACTCGGAACTCGGCGTAGGCAAACAGGAAGCCCGTGCAGATGACCAACGTATACGCGATGAGGGCTTTCACTAAGTATTGTTTCTTGCTCATTGTCCCCAGTCCCCCTTCATGCCTGATGTCCGATGTTGGCTCTCAATCAGGAAAGGGTGAGATCCCAAGCCCACAGCGAGTAGAACATCTTGAATTCACCATGACCGCGACCCTCCTGCATCTTCAGGACAACAGCAGAGAATGCTTCTCCTCCATGTGCCCGGAAGCTACCGTAGACAAAGAAGAGCGGTGCACAGATCAAGAGTGTATAGATGACGACCACCCTGGCGCCAGTTCCTTCTGGTCACGGGAACGGCATGCTGACTGCTGGTGGTCTGATCTGGTACGAGATGCGGGGAATTTTCGTAGAGTCCGCTCACAGTACCCTTTCTATTGTTTCGGTGTTCCGATTTCAGTGCGTTGCCTGGGCCGGACCACTGCAGCCCTCATCCATCCCCATGCTCTTTGTGGCAGCACGACGTACAAGGTGCTCAGGACGCCCCACAGCCAGAAGATTGGAAGGGCAAGCCAGGAAGGAACCAGAACCAGCATCACGAGAATCGGTAGCCCAGGAACTCCAAGCATCGTTGCAAGGATGCAGGCATCTCTTATTGACAAGAAGTCCAAGAACGACAACACGACGTTGTGAACCACGTACGGCAGTAGCTCTATCCGTGTTCGAAGAACCTCACCCAGAGCAACACGAGGTGGAGTTGTGAACTGATTCACGATGTGTTCCACTAGTTTGGGATACAGGCGATCAAAGTCCGGCTCCGTCAGATGGGTGTCCACATCCACATACAATGTAGAGCAGGACTGTTGCACAGTCGTCCTGTAGCGATGGTAGTAACCACGTGGATTGGGCGGCGGATATAGCCGTTCACCGGGCATCTCCCCATATACCAGGAGTAGGTTTAGTTGAACATATGTGCCGCTCTTGGATGACCTGACGGTCTCCTGCCACACGGTGCAGGACGACGTCGACCAGCCTCTACCGGACTCTCCCTGCACCGACCGGACAACAGCGGAAAAGGCATCCCCTCCGTGGGCACGGAAGTTGCTGTAGGCAAAGAAAAGTGGGGCACACACAAGAAGTGTATAGACGACAACCACCTGGCGCCAGTTCCTCTTCGTCATGTGGATGGGATGCTGTTCTCTCGTGGCGCGATCGGGTATGAGAGGTGGGGGATTTTCGTAGAGTCCGCTCACAGCAACCTCCTTACTATCTCTTGTCTCACCCGGAACGGGACGCATTCTCTCCTGCTCATGGCTCAACACTTGCCCTGGAGGGTAGTACCCTCCAGGGCAGTAACAGTGTTACTGGTTGTACGGTGCGAAGTCAATGAATGTCGGATTGGTGAAACACGAACTGAATCTCGTCTACCGCGATGATGCCATTGCATCTATCACCCCTTGTTGCAGACCCCGCACAATCTCGTGCAGGCACCAATAGTGTACTCAGCGAAAGTAACGGAATGGTAACGGATTTGTTGCTCCATGACACCATAGTAACTGACCCGTTCGTCTTGATCAGTTACAGAGAGCGCACGGAAACATCTCAAGTCTTCCATGCTGAGACTTGTCGCGAGGATCGTGATGCCCTCTCCTTTAAATCTCTGAGTACCGTGTGGACGATGGTGATCCCCTCGCGGTCCAGATTACTGGTCGGCTCGTCAAGGAGCAATAACTCCGGACGCTCCATGAGAACCTGAGCAATACCCAGGCGTTGGATCCCGGTCGAATAAGTCCAGACAGGTCGTTTGTTGTCAGGGTCCAGCCCCACAAGTCTAAGGACTTCCCGGATCTCTCCCCCTCCCCCATGGGTCTACACGCTGCCCTGATGATGTTCCAGCCATTGCTCGTCATTGTCCACGTCGGTATCGGATGGTTCATTGCGCCACAGGTCCGCGGACCAGAGGACGTTTGCAACGATGAGATGGAGCAGCGTCAGCCCAAGAACGGCGAACGTGTTGTGCAGACAGAGAAACAAGATCAGCGTCGATGCCTCTGCGGCTAGAATATAGACCGTAGTAGACGTTCGAAGGCGCAGGGACCATGGTTGGGCTATGAGCGCAGCCAAACCAACCCAAGAATCGGTTGAGAATTTTCAAGACAACATGTGACACTAGAACCTGCATCTGACTCCTGCACCGGAAACTAATACAGGCAAATAGAAACGCCTGACCCCATAGCTAGTTTTCCCTGCCGCCCGCAGGTGACAACGCCGGTTCAGGATTGGGGCCGTTATCACCGACAAAGGTTCTGGAGCTGTTTGCTCCGGAACCTTTTCTTGGGAATCACAGGGTAGGTGCTGCTGATCTATTCCTTGAACACGTACTCCCCGTTGGTCCAGACATATTCTCCGGCAACGTAACCGTGCACGTCAGAGTCCCACACGGATACCGCGATGTTCCTAGAATGGGGGTCTTCTTGCCAGAAACCCCATGTCTGGTCCATTGCAGTCGTGTAGATATAGCCGTCCTCCTTGTAGCCTCGGGCGTTGATGTGTCTCAGCTTTCCGGTCTTGTCGATACTGAACAGCGCGAACTTCATCTCACCGCTGCCACCACCCACAGGTGTTCCGATATTGAAATCAACATCCCCGTCCTTGTTCCAATCGCCCGTTGCGGGAACAACGGCACCCATCAACCCGAAGGTCCCGTTTCCGAAGTACTGGTTGATCCCCAGCTCATCGATGAGAGTGCCGTCCATGTTCCGTGTCACGAACGAGAACCGTCCCCGGTAGGCACCTTCATAGATATCGAACCCGGGGTCACTCGGCGTCAGTAGCTTCATGTATTCCGTCTGTTTCAGCTGCAGCGTGTATTTCTCGCCGGAGGGAAAGCTGATCGTTTCTTCCGAAATAACCGTTGGATCGTGCGTGCCGGAGGGGGTCGAACTTGAACCGGGTGAAGCAGGCTCATTCTTCACGTGACTGCACCCTGCAACCAGGAAGAGAAGGACCAGCACCATTACGAGACAGATGTTCCCCGCTCTGTGGTGAGTATGCTCGCCCATGTTACTGACCGACATTGTATTGCCCACCCGTGATTCTTGCAGTGGACCAAATCGGTTCTCGTGACGAACCGTCCTCGTTGTTCATTGTGTGACCCGGTGCATAGTCCGTGAGAGGTTGATAAGCACTACTGGTAGGATCGTTATGTGCCGCTATGCACAGGTCGGACAACGAGCGACTTCCCGACGTCCCTGTGACACTTGTAACCACCATGGCATGTTGCATGTAGCCCAACAGGGTCCACCCAGTTTGTGCCGAGACAGCTCTATCAGCATAACTGATAACGTCGCCCGGTTCCGCATAATCCACATTGCCATAGTTCGCCCAGCCATAGGGTCCGACGCCATTGGCGGCGACAGCCGAATCCATTAGATAGAAGAAGCCGTTCACGTTATCCCAATACCAGCCCGACCCATACGGTGCGCCTGTGCAGGAATTGTTATGTTGCCATAACCTTGGATTACTGCTTGGGTAAGTACTATCAACACATATTCCTGCCAACGACAGAAGTGGACCAAAACCCGGTTACGGAGTTGTCTGCATGCCGCATCCGTACCGCATTGTAGATGTACCCTGCGCTATAAGTATAGTGCGACAGACATGCTTTGCCAATCTGGGGGGAGAAGAGCGCACCCAGGAGTGGCGGGGGCAGGGAGAGCGCCGCTGCAGTCATCAACTCCACGGCTCCATTTGTGGGCCCAAGTTGATTTCCAGCATTACACTACATTGATTTCCTGCTCCGGATCACAGACCAGACTCCTTGGAGTGCATGTCTCATCCATTTCCTTCGCAACGCAAGTCGCCGCCCAGAGTTTTGACTGTTCAAGGATTGCCCATGCGTGTCCCATAGACAAGCCATGGTGAAGTATCGGTTAGCCGTTTGAGGGAGAAGAAGTAGGTGTTTTTTCCGTTTGGCCACCCTATCACTTTCCCATGACTCTTTACGTAGTTGATGTCCAAGACAACAACAAAGGCCTTCGTCCCGTCCTCCGTAGGTTCACGTTCGACAACGCTTATCACCTTGACGTAGTTCAACTCATCCAGCCGCCATTCGCGCGACACTACATCCGGAGAGATGCGCTTTTCCATTTCCGGGAGATTCTTGTCGTTCCAGTATTTGAAGAACTCCTTGAGCGCGTCCTCTGCCGATACCGTGGTCTGCTGGGTCGTTGCTCGGAAGTCTGTGGCGACGGGGACGTAGACAACCGGGTAGTCATACCATGGCTTCTGAAGGATGCCGACGACATCATAGGACTTCCCTGCAACGATATCGGGATACCCGTTGCCGCTGTAGACGATCGTTCCGTCCTCATGCTTCATTGCCTGAGATGAGATTGGCTGACAGAGATACAGTTGCACAGAGTTGTGCGTGCCATTTCCTCTGCGGAGGTCCGTAAGTGATGTTATCTCACCAAAGAGTGTTCTGGTATCCTGAATAGCCGTGATCTTCACGGTAGCCGAGACGTCGGTTGTATATGAACCCATCCCTGTCAGGACGAAGTCAGGGATATTCTTGACATAGGGTTGGTCATTGTTCTTGATCTGTGTAGCCATGTCTATCCCGAAAGTGAGGCCAACCACTCCCTCTTTCGGCGGTTCTTCGTAGGGAAAAGCCAGTGAATGGGCCACGAAGTACCAGCCAACGGAGACGACGAGCAGTGATACCAGTCCAATAGCCAGGAACTTGCTTACTCTCTTCGCGTTGGCGCTGTTCCATACGCCAGGCTGCGTTGCTGAACTTTGCTCGTGTGCCTCACTCTTCCGAAGCTTGCCCCATGCCACACTCATCACTGTCTTCATTCGTTCCCATGCCCTCCGTGGCAGCACGACATACAGGATACTCATGAGCACGTAGAGCCAGAAGAAGGCGATGGACAGCGAAGGAGGGACAACAATCTGCAAGCAAAGATAGGGGATGGAAAGCAAGGTGGTGAGTGCGGACACTGGTAGTTCCAAAGCGATATCCTGGTCAGTCTGGTAGGAGAAGAACTCTCCGGCGACAATCGTCGGCAGGGTCTTGATCTGGAGGTAGATCGACCTCGGATATGGAACCACGCTGGTATTCTGGAAGGTGTCAAGAATCTTGTTGTCATCCGGAGTCATGACGTAGTAGAAAACGATGGCCGAATTTCCCCGGAGAAACAGTTTGCCGTTTGGATTGGCGGGGGAGTTTTGCAGATTGGCGTACCAGAAGTCTATCCAGGCCCCCGTTCTACTGCCATTGTCAAAGTAGGTGGGGTCGGTGTAGGGCTTTCTGTACTCATAGTATGGGCATCGGAGTCTTCCGAATACTTCTCCTCCGTATCTCAGGGCGCCAAAGGCAATTCCAGGAAGACTGTTTACGTCAAACCCAAGCCCCCGGATGCTTCCTCCATCGGAGTCGAGAGCATTCAAATAGAAGATGCCGTTGTTCCCCTTGAAGTATGCGTAGTTAAACAGGAACAGCGAAGAGAAGATCAAACTCAATACGAGGAAACATTTGATGGCTGTCGTTGCCTTTCTGCTCACACTCATGCTATGCTCCTCCAACATGTGCTGTCTTTCAACAAGGACGTTGGGAGTGGTACCTGGTCACCAGTGCCATCAGCGCGCCGCATTGTTGTGGCATCGCAGCGGAAAACCCTCTCTCCATAACTAGTATAACGCGATGGCGGAGTTTTGACTGACTTGCAGCCCAACTCCGTTCAAGCGATTTTCTTCCATCCTCGGACAACTGATGATTTCATCCTTGGTTCGTTCCTTCCCACGTTATGGGCCTCCAACAGAAATGCATCATGGGCAGCGTATTATAGCCTGCCCATGATAGGAAAGACTCGTCTCTTTTCCGCTATTACTGCGAAACCCACCCCAACGAGGAGACCGTAGCGGAGAACGAGTAAATCTGAGTCGTGCCCGATAGTTCACCTGGCTTCGTCATTCCGAGCAACATCTTATGTGTTCCATACCAGTAGTACGGGAAAGCGGAGAGGGACATATCCGTCGTCTCCGCGCAGGGGAATCCCTTTTCCTTCAGCGTATAGCGGTTAATGTGCAGGACCGCTGGATGAGCATTGTCGGTATAGGCAACCAGAAGGTCCCATGCTTCCGTGATGCTGATGTTCCGGAGCGTGGCATCCTGAAGGGAAGCAACGACCTGTGGAGCGGGGAGAAGAGAAGCCATGAGAGACTTTGAAGTACCGGCAGTAGGCGCAATGATGATCTTCACATCATTGCCTGATTTGACGGCCACGGCGACCGACGATTCGACCATATCGACAGCCATGCCGGCAATCGATTGCCGCTGTGCTTCAAGGGAGGAGAGCTGAACGAGATCGTAGGTCGTGCCACCTTCACTGTTCTGGATAGCTTGGTCGCTGACCGTATAGGTTGCCGAAGTTTCAGGGATGGTTACAGACGAGACGATAACGCGTTTCCCGTTTTCCATTGCTGTGCGGTAGTCCACGAAAAGCTGCTTCTGCTGCAGCATGTCTGGAGAGACAAAGGTCAGGTCGACCTGCACGATCGAGTCATCCGACTTCCCTTTGAAATCAAAAGGATAACTATATCCGGCAATGCGGTAGGCGACCAGACTCATCTCCGGCATTGCTGTGCTGGTGTCCTTCGCTCCTGCCGTCCACAGTGACTGTGCATAGGCCGCGCGGCCGGAGAGGAGTGCCTGGAAGTAGCGCTCGACGAGATAGCCGGCATCTTCGTCAAAGGACCCTTCCGACTGCTTGCGCACGATAGACCATTGGCCCTGTCCGTCGGCAGGCTTCAGGACTTCGTAGAACACGTACTTCGAGTTGCCGATGCCCGCGGTGGCGTCCCAGAGAAAATCACTGCAATCTGTGCTGACAACAAGGTCCGTCCCCTTGACCAGATCAAAATCGGTGATGTGCAGTTCCGACCCGTTTCGCAGGTAGGCGAGGAACCGGCTGTCCGGGGAGATACGTGGATGGGAATCTCCAGATTGTCCAATCGTTGTTTCTCGCATGTCAGTCCCGACACTCACAAGATTCATGACGCTGAACCCGCTGGTGCCTGCCGAGATCAACAGCGCCCCATCGCTGGTAACCGTCGGATCGATCCCTTGCTCTGCTGCCTGAGGGAGCGTGTCAGTAAAATCGGCTCCATCGCGGAGGGTGGCAGCATCGACAACCAGAACATCTTTCCCACCTTGTATGACTGCAGGGGTATTGGCTGTGTCAGCTGTGTCACCACAACCGACCCTCAGTATGGCGCGCGGCACCCAGGAGGAAGCGGAACGGACAAGGATTGTCGCAAAAACACTTCCATCGGGGACCCTGGCTCCTCCCGGTACCGGCGATGGCAGCGAGACGATGGCAAAGGTCGGATCTGCATACTGGCGGTGTGTGCCGGCTTTTGCAAGGACGGTCCGGGTCTGGGCGACGGCGTCGTAGAGGACGACATCACCATCCTGTGCATAGACATATCGGTCGTTGTTCGGGTCATACCGGATCTGCCCGATGGTTCCGGTGGACGTTCCCTGCAGCTTTGCCCGCGGCACCAGCAGGACGGAGGAGCCCTGGTCGACGATGCAGACGCCGTCGTTCGTCAGCACAAGCAGCTGGTCGTTCTTCGTCTGGCCGACCAGCTGGAGTTCTTCTCCCGGCTTCCCGGAGAACATCGGCGCAGCATTGCTGATGGTGAGATTGGCTGCAAGAAGTATCTTCCCGCTGCGGAAGAAGTGCGGCATAATGGCCGTCACCGCAACAGCTACGGCCACGGTTGCGCCGATGGCTGCCATCCAGCCGAAACGCCTCGGTTGTCTTCGATGTTCGTGCTTGGTGATGGTGACCCTCAGGGAATCCACCAGCTCCTTCGATGGATACGTTGCGTCTTTCAGGCGCGTCAAACGTTCTTCGATTGTCATTGTCATCTCTCTCCTTTATCGTTCTTCACATACTTCTTCACATACAGCAAACGCATCTCGTCGAGGATTGCATAGATGCGGGACTGAACAGTGCGTTCATTGATGCCCGTGAGCTCTCCTATCTCGCGGAAACTCAGCTCCGACATGTATTTGAGGCTGATGAGCTCACGCTCGTCCGAAGGAAGGCCGCTGAGCAGTTCACGTATGTTCTGCGTCTCGGGGTCTTCTTCACTGGCTGCGCAGTCGTGAAGAAGAGGAAGAGGGCGCTTCTTTCGAAGCCTGTCAATCGCGGCATTACGCGTGGCTGCAAAGAGGAGTGCTTTTAGTTCGGCTGCATCCGTCCGGTTCCCGTATCGCCGGAAGACGTGAAGGCAACCTTCAGATACGGCGTCTTCTGCATCGGAGCGATTTCCCAGGAATCCAAATGCGTATCGGTATAATGCGACAATAGTTGTTTCATAGACCTGTTCGAATGCTGTCATCCCTGTTCTCCGTGTCCAGCTGGCTTTGTCATTCGCGGGTGATCAGGACCGCGGCAACTATAGAACGAGTGGCCCCCCTGTTTTGATGAACAGCAGCCAGAACGACCCGAACGAGAACCATGCGTTCCGCTCCTGCGTCATGGAGACTATGCAAGGACGAGAAGAGTCAGAAAGAACCGGTATGCTCCTGGCGACGTTTGTTCGTGTGTCAGCCGCCGTGTCTGGTGAGGCGTGAGCAATCGCAGGGCTACTGTTCTTGTGGCACACCACTTCGCGCATGCCATGACATGTGCGCATGTTTTCCAATGAATCATAGGGCGAGTAGACCCCCAAGGACATCGCCGGCTTGGTAGACCGGGAACGTTGTTTTCATGCTGCATACCTCCATTAGGCGCTTTCAACAAGATCGGTGCATTGGGACCCGAACTCCAAAACTGTCAACGTCCCATATCCGTGGGGCAACGCCGCGGAGATCACACCCTTCACTTTCAGTGTACCCCAGTGGCAATGTGAGCTAATCTCTCCGTAAGACTGTTCATCGAACAATGGTTTTGACGATGCCCAAGGCATCAAGATCGGCAGATGGCAGATCGTTGAGACCATAATCTGTCATGGCTCCATCCGTACTGCGAATAATAAAGGTCATCGTCGTTCCGTACATGCTTCGGCCATCGGGCGTAAACGCCATTGTGTCGACGAAGTTCCCGCGGAGAACTACCGCATAACAGGCATTGTCGCTGTCCACTGTGGCGCCATGGAGCAGTTTCGTTACCCTTTGCCTTGTGGTCTCCCTAAACCGTATGTCCGTGGGTTGTTCGTCACTACAGAGGATGGCCTACCGCACGGCCATGTCACGAAGGCTCGTGCCATTCCACGACGGAAGCGTTGTTGAGATCCTGATCGACGCTGCTTCAGGGGTGTTGTAGCTGAAGTCTTCGAGCACTTCGCCTGTCTCAGCATCGAGGACGACGTTCGCGTCTCCGAACACATACGTACCTCCAGTTGAGAATACCTGATGTCCATCCCTGTCGATCGTCCAGGGCCCAGAACGTAACATGTGTACTCCGCGGAAAGTCACGATCCAGACGGGAACGTTGTTCATGACTCTGGTTGTTCTCGGCAACGTCAGAGCGGATTCGTCAGGGCCCGCGGGATAGTCGGAGAGACTGGTGAACATGGCGATGACCTGTGCCGCGTCCTGAGTGATTATGCTCGGCGACGCTGACCAGGGACACATCAACTTCTTCATCCAGCCACTGCATAGCGGCTAGAAGATATCGGCCTGAAAGAGATCGATAGAAGGAAATGAGATGCTCCCTGATGTCGGAATCGAGGAGCCCTGCTTCCCCCTTGCGTCAAAACTCGTGATCGAGGTCTTGTCCACGTGCAGGTTCCCAAGGACTGTTCCAGATGTATCGACTCCATAGTCGTAGTTGCCATTCCAGTCGGCATCGGGATACTGAATGATCAGCATGCCGTTGTCGCTGGCCAACTGTGCCTGGATGGGAAACTCAGCATTCTTTGGACCGCTGTTCCAAAGCCTTGCAAGGAGTGTGTTGATCTTCTCCGGCATAGTTATGGAAGGCGACGCGGCTGCCGTATCGATGCAACCGATCTCTCCATGACTGTGGGTGAAGTAGAGCACGGAACCGACCCTGGCAAAGCTCGCCGTCTGGTCCGAGAAGATGTTGCCCCCAAACGCAGACAGGTCACCACAATCCACCCATGATCCAACTCCACTGTTCATGCGAAGAAGCCAGATTGAGTCTGGAGTGTTCATCGGTGCGTTGGCCGAGGATGCTTCCACGAAGACAAATCCCGTCTCTGTGCTCCCACTGCCATACAAGATCTCCATCTGCGCCACGCCTGCAGGAACAGCAACTGACAGGGTCAGCGTCTTGGGGGTGGGAACCGCGGTTTGCCGGGTGCTCTTCTCGGTCACGGTCATGATGGTGCTGTCCAGGGTCGTCTGAGAAGAGTCTCTCAGGATCTCGCCCTGGGTGGTCAGAAAACTCTCGCTTTCCACCGCGTACCACCGGACAAATGGCTGACCGACAGGCGAGCCCATACCGTATTGATACTGCATTCCCGCGGGAGGCGTACAGATGTCGAGGTCACTTTGTGATTTTGTGGTCATGAGCGGCAGCCTGTCCTTGACTCCCCACTGCTGGACGACGCAGATGGGCATCGCAGGCGAAGAAGCCAACCAGTGCAGCTTGGCATCACCATCTGGATTGTCTGCATGCAAGACAGTCGTTCCGGAACTCTGTAAGGTGTTCTGACCAACGTTCCACGTCAGTGGAACAACATCGTACGCAGACGACGTCACATTGGTTTTCATCAGCATGCTGACTGTTCGTTCCTCTGCGGGAAACGCCTCAGGCGCGCAACCTGCCACCAGAACAACAGCAAGCAGGATACTCACAAGTGTTGTGATCCTTGAACGGGAGACTGGCATTGTTGTGTTCAGGATATGCTCCTCCGGCATGCGTTTCGTTCCGACTCTTGCGTGTCCATGGCTATTGGCCCTTCAGCTGTGTGCAAAGATCGGTCACTTGCTCCGCTATGACAGCACGAGCAGAGGAATCCGTCTCGGTGACATATCGTCCGATGAGGTCAGATATCTTCTTTAGATTGGCGGAGAGACCCTGAAGATAGGATGAATCCAATGGTGTCAGTGTCCCTTCTTTGGAAATGCGTCTAGCAATGTCCTGAACGCTGGCAATTGGTCCATGGGGCTTCTGCGAACAGGCCAGGCATACATCTGTTGTCAGTCGTGCTGCCCCAACCTCCTTGGCGTCAACCAAGTCGAAATCCGGTTCCTTCTCGTTCAGCGGCATTATAGTTATGCCGATATTGGCCAGCGTCTCAAAGCGTCCTGCAACAGATCCTGCCAACTGACTTCTTGTAAGCGGTGTCAGGTATCCCGTCGAGGTCGTCAGGATGCCAATGTCATCTGTCACTGCCCCAATCTCACCTCGAACAAACTCGACACTGTAGTTGTCGGCGGACATGATTCTGCCAAGGAGTTGATCTCGTGTTGGCAGTTGATTCTGTGCGGACGTGCAACCAGCGACCAGAGCCATAACAAGCAGGATGCCAGTGAACACTACAATAGTCGAATATGATCGCGATTTCGTTGTCTTCATGCAATATACCTCCGACATGTGTTCTAAACGAGAGAGTAGCACCAGCCCGGTCACCCCGGCCGTCAGCACATCGTATCCATACGGCATTACAGTACACGACAAGTGTAGCGCAGTAGAAGTGTTCGACCTACCTGTGAGAGAGCATTCAACATACCGTGGCCTTGATGCACACGTCGGCATCTACGATTCCATGTACTCGCCGTGTTCCCATGACACAGGTTGCAGCCGAAGCGTTCAAGCATTGTGTCTCGCCCACGAGAGAGAACACGGCACCAACTAGTTGACATCATCTGACCCGGCCCCACAGACCACGCGAGATGCAGGGACACACGGTCCGTGTGCCCTTGCATCTACCTCCTGCTAGTAATTCTCTGGTGAGACACGGAGCGCGCAGTTACTGCCGCAAGTTGGCGAGCGCTTTTTTTCTTCATCACACGGTCATCACTGGTAGCTTGTCACTGCCTTAGTCCAAACGTCTGATCCGGATTGCCATGTCACTGTAATACCACTGGGATAACCAATACCGAGAGTGACATGGGAGTTGTTGAATACATGGATATACTTCCCGTAGAAGTTCTCTGTCACGCCGCTGTTATCCCGCCCCAACAGGGTGACAGATGCGGCTCCTTCATCCACGTAGTTGATCCCGAACTCTGGCTCAAACAGTCCCCATGTGTACCCATTGCTGTTGGTGTCACTTAACCACATCATGCCACTGCCGGATATGTCCTGTCCTCCATGGTATGCACTGAATGCACTGTCCACCGGCTGAAGTAGGTTACCATTAAAGGCAATGCCAACAGTATCGTTGTCCCCACCATCCAGAATGTAGTAGTCATGCCATTTGAAGTAGATGAAAGACTTCACTCTCACCGGGATGCTATAGTAGTAGTACCTGTCCATGGTCAGAGTCAGATTTGAGGGAACAAGGCTATCGGGAGCAATACCGCCGGTCGTTCCTCCGTGTATCCAGCCTTTCGACTCCATATATGTCTGCAACGCACGGAAATCGCCATGGGTACTGCATAGGATTTCTAAGGCAGCGGTATCAATAGCCTCGTAAACATCGGTATCGGCTCCCTTACCATTGCTATGATTGAGATTTGCAGCCTGCGCGACTGTGCTGGTCGGCGAAGCACAGAAAGCACTTGCAAGAACAAACAGTGCGGCCAGAATGCAGCAAACAGATGTCCTGATTCTTACATTCACGGGAAGTTCCTCCTTGGGTGTTTCTTCACGAGCTCTTGTCTCGTTTCTCGGTCTGCCTCATTCCAGGCAGTGAGGTCCACACGTCCATTCTCTCTACCCCCTCATGACCAGCGCCTCCTTTCCATTCTCTTTCATATCAATAACGCGATAGGAAGGAAATTGCTGAAACCTTCTCCCTTCACTCATATAACGGAGATCCCTCGAAAGGCAGAAACACATTCCATGAAAACGTCGAAAGGCCATGCTGTGGCATCGCTGAGAATCAACTCACAGATTGCCCCGAGACTAGTTCTGAGCTGCCGATGGGGTGTTGTAGCTAAAAATCTCGAGCACTTCGCCTGTCTCAGCATCGAGGACGACGTTCGCGTCTCCGAACACAAAGGGATCTCTGGTCGAAGGAATCTCTTTACCACTGGCATCAATGTTACAGGGACCAGAGTGCTGCATATACACGCCGTGAAAGGTCACGATCCAGACGGGGATGTTGTACACATGACCCTGTTTGTTCCGGGCA
>DHFO01000059.1 GCA_002402295.1 Caldiserica bacterium UBA4822 | reverse complement strand
ACCTGAGTAAGATAGGCTGCCAGGGAGCGGTCCTCGCTGGCGCGGTCGAATTCCTCTACCGTGCGGCGCAACTCGTCGAGGTTCTCCCGTCTGGACTGGAGCTCGAAGTTTGTGTCTGTCAAGCCGGCAGGTTGCTGCTCCAAGAGTCCTGACGATGTCAAGACCAGGTCGACGGCGTTAAGCGCAGAACTTCCAACCCCACTGATGTCCTGAATCAACCGTACAAAGCCCTGCAGTTTGTCCCATGTCCTGGCATCTTTCTTCCTCTCGACCCACTCTGGAAGAGCGAGGAACAGTGATGTTGCATACTCTGCCGCCAGCGCCCTGAGTTCAGCTAGTCGCTTCTCGCCAAGGCCCCGAGAGGGCCGAGCGATCGCCCGCTCGAAGGCAAGGTTGTCCATTGGGTTGCACCCGAGGCGCAGATATGCCAGGACATCTTTGACCTCCTGACGCTCGTAAAACCGGAAGCCCCCCACGATCTGATACGGGATCCCTGTAGAGAGAAGCGCTTCCTCGAGGACACGTGACTGGCTGTTCATTCGGTAAATGACTGCCATATTACGTGGTTCTTCGCCAGCACGCATATGTGATTCGACGCTCGAAGCCACGAACGTTGCCTCCTGCTCGGGAGTCAGTGCCTCGAACACCCGTACGGGGGTGCCGGTTCCATTGGTGGTCCAGAGCTTCTTTGCATACCGCGTCTGATTTTTCGATACGAGCGAGTTTGCTGCATCGAGAATGGCTTCCGTTGAGCGATAATTCTGTTCCAGCTTGACGACCACTGCCCCGGGGAAGTCCTGCTCAAAGTGAAGGATGAGCTTACTGTTTGCGCCCCGGAACGCATAAATGCTCTGGTCGTCATCGCCGACTACCGTGATGTTTCCATGTACGAGTGACAGCCGTCTCACCAGCTCGTACTGCATCTTGTTGACATCCTGGTACTCGTCGACCAGAATGTGCTCGAACTTCCGAGCATAGTATTCCTGTACCTCGGGGCGCTTGTCAAACAGTCGGACCACAAGGGCAATCAAGTCATCAAAGTCGAGCAGATTTTCCTGCTGCAGACGCTCCTGATACGCCTTGTACACACTGACGGTAGCTTTCTCCAGATAACTATATCCATACTCAGACAGTTCCTCCGGGCCGATGAGATTCGACTTGGCATCTGAAATACGGTACACAATCTTCTGGGGCTCATAGGACTTTGGATCCATGTTGAGGTCCTTGAGAATCTGCCTCACCAGACGCAAGCGGTCGTCCTCGTCGATGATTACAAACTGTCTGGTGTACCCCATGTCAAGTTTCTCCACCTGCTCACGCAGAATTCGCCCTGAGAGCGAATGAAACGTACCTATCCAGAGCCCTTTCCGACTAAGATCCGTTTCCACCAGTGCGTTGGCACGCGTGCGCATTTCCCCGGCGGCCTTGTTGGTGAACGTGACTGCCATGATGTTGGATGGAGCAATTCCACGCTTAGCAATAAGGTAGGCAAGCTTGTACGTTATGACCCTGGTCTTCCCCGAACCCGCTCCAGCAAGCACCAGACAGGGTCCGTTGACGGCCTGGACTGCCTGCAATTGCTGTGGATTCAGTTCAGCTTCAAAGTCAATGACCATCAGAGTGCTCCGTCGACGGTTGCCATGAGTGCCAGGGTGGCCGCCGATTCAATAAGCAAGGGAAGGAGGTAAGTCAACAACGACAATCCGGCATTCTTCTCATAGAGCAGCTTGACAGCCCATACTCCAACAACAAGCGAATATGCCATGGCGCCGTACGAGAACACCAAGGCCAGGACCCCACCGTGACCAACTGCGACCACACCCGCCATGCGAAGTACTGCCGCGACAAGGCCCGCGAATCCAAGAGAGGCATACAGGGAAGACGCTGCACTGCGTTTCCAGGCAACGCGCGCCAACCCGTCAATAATGGTTACCGCAAACAAGACCAGGAAGAACGGTTCTGCAAGGAAGGCCCAGAAGGTCGCGGGGGACCGCTGCAGCTCTTTCAGCGCGTCAGCCAGCTGTGCCGTCACCCCAAGGGCATTCGTCAGAACAGTTACATTCACCGTACGGAAACTCACAGCGTCGACTACGCCGGTGAGCAGCACAGCAATCATGGCAGCCAGCATGGAAGGATGTTCGCGCACACGACGCAGCCCCTCGGCAGGGCGCCCCACAAATAGCGCGAACAATTCAACGAAGTACCCCACAGCTATCTCCTTTTCACTCGCGAACCCAACTTGAAAACGCCCGCGCTTCCACCTATATGTACCGAAGAGAGTATACCGTGGAACCGTTACGCGGCCAATGGCCCATGTTGGGTAATCATCATACAGGGTTGACCACCTGTGGGAGCAGTTCATACTGATTTGAACTGGAGGTCCTCCGGAGGAGTTCCATGCTGTTCGACACAATTGTTGTGCTGTTTGCGGTCATCATTATTGCTCGGAGCCTCTTCGCCAAGCATGGCAAGATAACGACGTCGCTTCTCGCGATCGGACTGTCTGCACTGCTTACGGCTTCTCTCACTCCGTACTACCTGACGTTCATCAAGGTCCCCAACCAGGGTCTTGCCACCGTTGTCTACTACGTCGTCACCTACCTTCTCTTCTATGTTCTCATTGCGGTCCCGGCGATCCTTCTTTCCTCGTGTATCAGAATCCTCGTCGTGATGCTGCTCCTTGCCGTAGTAATCTACCTCTTGCCATCGCAAGTCTCGTCGCCCATCATCAACAATAGCCGGGTTTATCCGGTTCTGATTCCCTTGCTCCGCCTGCTTCCCCCTGTTGATTTCAAGGCTCTGGGGCGGTGGTTTCAGAACATTCTCCCAGGCCAATGATGCGGAATCCTTCGCAACTCTTCGGTTCCTCGGCGGCTGGATGCGTCACACCACCAAGCGCGGGGAACTAGAATGTTTTTTTCATTGACAACGGCCTTTGCCTTCGCTAGCATGTCACCCAAACAGGAAACAGCACGGACTTAGCTGCTGGCAACTGTGAATCTGGTCGGCACTGGAGGAAGTATGAATGACAAGTTCGCCCGTGAGGGACTGACATTCGACGACGTCCTGTTGATTCCTGGCAAGTCGGACGTCCTCCCAGCCAGCGTTGACATCGGTACTCAGCTCACTCGCACCCTGCATCTGAACATCCCCGTTGTCAGTGCAGCGATGGACACGGTTACCGAACGCTCTATGGCTGCGGCGATGGCACTCGAGGGCGGACTCGGGTTTGTCCACAAGAACATGACCGTCGAGCGGCAGGCGGCCGAGATAGCCGCAGTAAAGCGAATTACCCTACGACCTTTGAATTCCGTGGCACATCTCGACCTTCACCAGACAGTCGTTGAGTCGCGCGAGCTGCTTGACCGTCTAGGCGTGTTCGCGGTTCCTCTCCTGGACGGTAGCCATCTTGTCGGTTTTGTCACTCCTTCAGATGTTGCCTTTGAGGAACCCTCCCTGCCACTTGGACAGATCGCGCATCCAGCCGGAAGGATTCCCCTTCCGCTTAATCTGGACGCGGACGGGCTCGCTCAGTACCTTGCGCCGTGGGACATACATGAGCTGGCCCTCGTTGGCCCCGATGGCGGCCCGGGGGGATTTGCCGACGTGGCCGACGTCGCGCGGACGCTGGCCTACCCTGAGTCAGTTACAGATGCACGAGGGTGTCTGATGGTAGGAGCTGCGGTCGGTGTGGCGCCGGACCTCATGGCCCGCACCCGCTCCTTGATAGACGCGGGCGCTGATGTGCTCGTTCTTGACAGTGCACATGGTCACTCGCTGGGAGTTGTCAGAGCCGTAGCTCTCCTCAAGCAGTCATTTCCTTCTGTACCGGTCGTCGTAGGCAATGTCGCCACTCCTGAAGCAGTCCGTGACCTCGTCATTGCCGGGGCAGACGCCATAAAGGTGGGCATCGGACCTGGTTCGATATGCACGACGCGCATTGTAGCGGGCGTAGGCATGCCGCAGATTACCGCTATCTATGATTGTGCAGAGGAAGCAGCAAAGCATGATGTCCCGATAGTTGCGGACGGAGGCATTCGGTATTCAGGCGATGTTACCAAGGCTCTTGCCGCAGGGGGCAGCACGGTCATGCTCGGGAAACTGCTTGCAGCAACTACCGAGAGTCCTGGCGAGCCAGTCACTGAACATGGTACCAACTATAAGTCCTACCGTGGCATGGGATCGGTGGATGCGATGCGCAGTGGCAGCAGTGACCGGTACTTTCAGAGCGGGCATTCCAAGCTGGTCCCTGAAGGTGTCGAAGGGCGCGTCCCCATTCGGGGGTCTGTTCACGATGTTCTCTTTCAGCTTCTCGGTGGTCTTCGAGCCGGCATGGGATACTGTGGAGCCCCAACTATCGAGGTGCTGCGAAATGAGTCACGCTTCGTGCGCATCACCGGTGCCGGACTGCGCGAGTCTCACGCACATGATATCGACATGACTGATGACAGTCCCAACTATGACCCTATGCGATGAGTACAGAACGCCAAGAACTCATTTTCATCCTTGACTTCGGAGGACAGTACACTCAGCTGATCGCGCGCCGCGTGCGTGACCTGCATGTATTCTGTGAAATCGTATCCTGCGACACCAAGGCCGCACGGCTGGCAGAACGCGCCCCTAAGGCACTCATACTTTCGGGTGGACCTGCGAGTGTCTATGCAGATGCCGCTCCGACCTGCGACCCGGCGATCTTCGAGCTAGGGATTCCTATTCTGGGCATCTGCTACGGCGCTCAGCTGATGGCGACGGTACTGGGCGGGACTGTGGAACATGCCCCTTCCGGCGAGTATGGACAGACGGCGGTGTCGCTGTCTGAATCTTCGAGGCTGTTTCGCGGCCTTCCCTCAGAGATTTCCACCTGGATGAGCCACATGGACCGCATTCATGACGTCCCGCCAGGCTTCGAGGCTACAGCTGCGACATCTGTCTGCCCGGTGGCGGCCATGGAGCACTCCGCCCGCCATCTGTACGCACTGCAGTTTCATCCTGAAGTAGCCCAGACGACCGCCGGAACGCAGATCCTGAACAGATTCCTCTTCGACATTGCGGGCTGCTTCGGCGATTGGACCATGGAGAACCTTGTGAACGGAGCAGTCCAGGATATACGTAGTCGCGTTGGCGACAAGCGCGCCTTGTGTGCACTTTCAGGGGGCGTCGATAGTTCAGTGGCCGCAACCCTTACCTATCGTGCGATTGGACAGCAGCTGTCATGTGTTTTTGTCGATACTGGCCTGCTTCGTGCTGGTGAAGGCGACCAGGTCGAAGCAACCTTCCGTGGTCACTTTGGTGCCCCGCTGGCACGCGTGGATGCCGCAGACCGGTTTTTTGCGGCACTCAAGGGTGTCACTGACCCGGAACAAAAGCGAAAGGCGATCGGCTCGACGTTCATTGCGTGCTTTGCAGAACAGGCACGCGCTACCCAGGATGCACAGTTCCTTGTGCAGGGAACACTCTACCCGGACGTCATCGAGTCTGGCGGCCCGGTCGCTCATACTATCAAGAGCCACCACAACGTCGGGGGTCTTCCTCCGGACCTCTCGTTTGTCCTGATTGAACCTCTCCGCCTGCTGTTCAAGGACGAAGTTCGCGCACTGGGCAGAGTACTGGGGCTTCCCGAGGAGTTAGTGTCGAGGCAGCCATTCCCAGGTCCAGGGCTCGCCGTACGGGTCATTGGCGAGGTTACGCGCGAGAACGTGGACATCGTCCGTCGTGCAGATGCCGTGGTTGAACGGGTCATGCGCCGCTTTGGCTGGTACAACAAGGTCTGGCAGTCATTTGCTGTCCTGCCCGACGTTCACAGCGTAGGCATCCAAGGAGACACACGCACATACGGTCGCACCATTGCCGTCCGTGTGGTCGACAGCACCGACGGGATGACAGCAGACTGGGTGCGATTGCCCTCCGAGGTTCTGCAGGAGCTCTCGCAAGTCATCGTGAGCGAAGTCCCCGAAGTCAATCGCGTTGTCTATGACATTACGTCAAAGCCACCAGCAACGATAGAGTGGGAATAGCAGTCAAAAACCATGAGACCATTGATATAACGTGGTTTCTGGGTTTGTTTTTTGCTGACCGTACTAAAAGCGTGCTACAGGTCCTTTTGTAATTACTCATTTGGATTATCTAGGGAACCACTGATTAATGCCTCCTTTTACTGGGTTATCCCCCAGTAACGGCAGGTTTCAAGTTACAGACGGAGTAGTTACGAAGAAAGGCCTGCTGGAACCCTCTTTTTCAAGCACTTTCTTGAAGTGAGAGCATGGTCTCCCCTCTGGTGGCATCATGATCCCTGCTGCACCATGGCTTGCCTGGAATAGAGCACAAGATTGGCAGAGAAAAAGAGCATATACAACAAACTGTGGTTCTTGGCAAGGCCACGGTACCGCACCTTGCGAAACCCGAAGAGATTCCCCCCAATATGGAACTGGCGCTCCACCTTTGCACGCACGGAGGCTTTCTCATGTTCAGCTTGCACCACAGCATCCTTGTCAGGTCCATCCTTCATCCGGGTAAGGACACTGTGGCGCAGGGCGATCTTCCACTCTACGCGTCCATGTTGATTCTTGATTTCAGGCCGTTCACTGACGCCGGTATAGCCTGTGTCACCATAGACGACTGTTTCTTCCCCATGCAGGAGTTGTGAGGTACAGGCGCTATCATGCTCATTGGCTGCTGTAGCCAGGACGGTATGAACCATGCCGCTCTCCTTGTCCACACCGATGTGGTTTTCATCCCAAAATACCACTGGTTGCCTTTATTCGTCTGGTGCATTTCTGGGTCACGCCGCCCTTCTTTGTTCTTGGTGGAACCAAGGAGCTGCACTAATGGTAGCATCAACAATGGTTCCCTCTTTCATGAGACAGCCTCTTCGTGACAGCGTCTCGTTCAGCTCATGGAACATCCTGCTGGTGAGATCATGCTGCTCCAGCAGATGACGGAACTTGAGGAGGGTAGTTGCATCGGGGACGTCTTCTTCCAGCAGGTTGATGCCCACGAATCTGCGCATGGACTGACTGTCGTACAGGGCATCTTCCAGCATCTCATCAGAGAGAAAACCAACCATGCAACAGATACATGCGCAGCATGACTTCAATGCCTTTGGGAAGACGTCCATGCTCTCCTTGGGGTAATACGGCTTAATGAGTGCGGCCCATTCTTTCCAGGGCACCACTGTTTCCATCTGATCGAGAAACACTTCCCGGCGCGTCCTTCTCTTCTTGTACTCGAACTCGACATCCCCGAAGGTTCGTTGTCCACGCATCCTCCCCACTCCCGACGTTTTCCTTCTCATCTATTTCGTTGTAAACTTACAAATGAAACCGGGATTATTCCTATCGTTACAGAATAGCATGATGGTTGCATCAAAAGCTGTACGAAAGCCTCACGAATATCAAACGGACAGGAGGAATAATCATGTATTGTGAACATTGTGGAACCGCTATTCTGGATAAAGCCCGGTTTTGCGAAGGATGTGGTGCGCAAATTAACGCCTCCACAGACACTCAACCTACTGTGAATGTTGGAGGTATTGGTTACTCAAGTCGGATTCACGACCCGACATTTGCCGGATATCTCAAGAATACGAACCGTTGGTCAGCTGTTTTTTCCATTATACTGGCTGTTGCCGCAGTCGTCGGTTTTTATGTATACGGCGAAACAAGCAATGAAATGGAGAACCCCCAGGCTTTGTATATCGGTCTGGGAATCGGTGGCATGTTCCTGATTATCGCACTCTATACCATCATAGCCAGAAAGAGAAGTAAAACCTGGGATGGCGTGGTGGTAGATAAAACCCATAAGAAGAAAAATCGCCGCCAGAGTACTGGAAGCGGTAATAATGACTATGAAATCCACTACTATACTGAGTACGCAGTGCTTGTGCGGGATGAACACGGGAAAACGCATCGGATTACTGCTGAGGATGATACGACACTCTATGACTATTTTCGGGTAGGTGACCAGGTACGTCATCACGCGGGGTTAAATTCTTATGAAAAGTATGACAAATCCAATGACAGCATTATCTTTTGCAGCGCCTGCGGTACTTTATGCGACATAAACGACGATGTGTGCTGGCGCTGTAAATGCCCCCTGCTCAAGTAAAAGGAGAATTCGATTATGAAAAACAACCGCATAAACTCTGGCGTACAGTTGAATCCAAACGCCAAATTCTGTCCCTCCTGCGAAGCTGAGGTTCAGAGATCACCCGATACGATGCAAACTAATTCCTCCACTCCACCACCGGCTACTAGTAAAAAGCGTAAAACTCCTCATGCAAAACTCGTTATTTCATTGGTTGCTGTGGTGCTGGTCATCGCTCTGCTGGCGACACAATTGCCAGAACTAATGGATTCCCTCCTGTCCATGCGAACAGCTGTACACATCGAAGGTATAGGCGGACAGCCTTATGCGAACAGGGCGATCACCATTAGCGGGGAGGGCTTTGGCTATTATGATCCAGAAAACTGCCGGGCCGCTATCGACGGCAAGGATACCCCCATCATTGATTGGGGAGAGAATACAATCACATTGTTAGTTCCACAAGATATTTCGGCAGGGAAAAAAGAGGTTCTACTTGCGAATCCGCCTCTTTTCAAAAAAGAGACCGTAAAACACGAATTCTTGGAAAACACGAAAACCGAACTTAAAAGGACTATGCTGACCCCGACAAAGGAGAGTATCGTCGAGGGCGAGGGCTTTGTCTTCATTGCACCAGCAGGCAGCGTAATGCACGATCAGGAAATAGTGATATATAAATACGACGCACCCTCGTTCGATGACAGTCCATACTGGACTGTAGCTGAAGAGTACGAAATCACCGGACCTGACGGTGGTCACCTGTTTTTTCAAAAACCGGTATACTTCGGCATCAACGCGACGGACGCCGAGGAGGCGGATCACTCAGCCTTTCAGATTTACAACGAGTTCTCAGGTCTTTGGGTTTCGGCCGAAACCTGGTATGACCAAGAGCAAGCCCGCGTCTATCTTTCCACTACTCATTTCAGCAGTTTCAGGCGCTTTGTCAGTGATATGCGAACAGGCTTAGGAAGACTGGCACAGAATACGGTCGATGAAGCCAGTAAGAGAATTGATTATGCCACTGAAAAACTAGGGGAGGCTACAGACGAAGTTGTTGAGCTAAGCCAGGACCTCTGGGTCAACGTTAAGGATGCGACAACAGAAGAATTTCTCAGAGTAACGGATAAAAACGAAAGAGTAATCGTGTATTACAGGGAGTCTGATGCGAAAAATGACCCATACCTCACCGATAAGGCCTATCTCATGGCGGCAACTTTTTCTACCGCTTATCAGAAATATGAAGACCTGTTTGGGGCGGACAAAGTCACTACATTTTCAAAGAAAAGGCTAGTGTCAGGCTCTCCTGGAGAGAATCCCGTTACTGAGGATGTTCCTGATCCCATCAATGTGTACATTGATCCACGCTACAATAATACCGGAGCCCAGGCCAAAAGTGCCACAACCGGTAATATCATCATGCCTTCACAATATCCAGAAGATGATCTTGTATCTACCTGCGCTCATGAGTTGTTCCACACTGTTCAATACCGTTCGCTTGGTCTAAAGCAACTGTATATGTCAACTACCGGACTTAAAGATCTTCTCGACAATCGTTTTACTGGAAATACCACTGAGGTTTACCGTTTCTTTGCAAATAGCGCCTGGTTTATGGAGGCAACTGCAGAGTATGCGGGTCGTTTTATCGGTACAAGCATAGGAATTGGTGCGCCAATCCACCCTTCTATTGAGGCAAATCGTCCCTATTATGCAAGTAACGGCAGCCACGATTACGGAATATCATCCTATTTGGATTATGTCCTGGCTACCCGGCAGCCAAATAGTGCGGAGCGGAAAGATGCCTTTAAGGAGATGTGGAATACTGTCACCGGGAATTACAGCATGGTTTCAAGCATTAATGTCGTATTTGACAAATATGTACAGGATAAGCTGAATGAATCAGCCGAAACAGCCTATCTGAACTTCTGGAGGGAAGCTTTCACTCGCAACTTCATGCCTGAAGTGACAGTTATCGCTGGTGGACTGCTTGATACCAAGGCGATACCCCGGGAAAAGGTCAGCTCAACGATGGACATCAGCGAAAACGGCGTGGGGATTTTCAGGTACAGTTTGACGCCTGAATATATGTGGAAGGACGAAACCGCCCTGACGCGCTCATTCTGGTTTGAAAGCACCCCCGCTTCCATGCGTGGTGACGTATATCGTCTCAACGGACTTGAAATGTCCGACCGCGAATCCTTTGAGCCTCACGCAGGCATCATAAACTCGGCGGATGGAAGTCTGAAAAATGCACTCGTCCCTTATGCCTTGGGTGAATCTCTCGGGCTTATCGCTGTTTATCAAAACATTGTGAGCGCTGATGAAACCGTAAAGGTGGTACTTTCCTCGACCACACTAAAATGGGACAATCAAAAGGATATCGAGAAAAAGGTGGGCAATACAACACTGAAAAACAGCGATAAGCTGAAGTTCACGCCGACATTACCAAAGCAAAATGCAGGCGATGAACCTTTTACCGCCCTGGTAACCATCAATGACAACCTAGACTATCAGTCTGAAATCGATCGGGTAGAAAACGGTAAGGCCTTTCAGGTGGATGCTCCAATGAAAGACCTGCCGCCCGACAAAGTATCGGTTAACATTAAGATTTTCAAGGACGGAAAACTCGTTCACGAATACCAGTCAGCGGATATCAAAGCTGATGCAAGGGTCGAGATTTTAGGTCCAGCGACTGTTTACCATGAACTGGACAAGAATAGCAGTCAGGTGGAGCATCCCTTCTCAGCCAAGGCATCTCCTGCCGGAGATTATGACTTTGAATGGAATTTTGGCGATGGTTCGCCTGCACAGCGGACTACTGGTGGAAGCTCTTCCGAAATTCCCCATACATATGTGGAAGTCGGTGAATATAGTGCCAAGTTAACATTGTATGATAATACAGGAAAAGCGCTCTCCTCCGATAGCGTGCGGATCATATTGGAGCAAAAAGGCCTAGCAACACCTACAGTGCCGCCAGCAACCTCTCAACCAACAACCGAACCACAGCAGCCAGAGGATTCTAAATATGCATGGGTGCTAGTCGATACAATCCCCCAAGATCAAAAAGCTGATATCGATAATACAAACAAAGGTGGTATTTATCAGGTACGCGCGTCATCCTCACCGGGCAGCTACAGCTACTCTCACAGATATATCGGTGATACGGATACTTATCCAGATCCTGATCAGCTCAGCGGAGAAAGCTATGCCACTCTGCTTACCATGTCGGTCCCTCCTGATGTGATTAAGGGAGGAGAAACAGTTTCCATAAGCTTTAGTCTATCATTTACCGATGATAATGTTTCGTATTTTGACGGAAGTGGAAGCGCTCGGGCGGACTGGGGAAACCTGAAGTTCGTTAATTCAGCCAAGAAGAGTCTCTTTGAAATCTATTCCTCGGTTAAATACAGCAGTAAGAATGCAAAATCTATTAATGATACAATCTCTGCGGTAATCCCCAATGGAAATACCGAAGGGCAACAGGAGAGATTATGGACGGGTGGTTACACAGGGACGTATTACGTTTATGAGTGGAAGCAGATTCCTTGATGCAAAGCAACTTTGCTGAGGAGCCGACGCAGTCTTCTGTGTAAAATGAGGAAAACAAAACCAAGAGGGGCAAAGCCACTGTTTCTCCCGTGGTGAGATAATACTACCAGCCACGGAGAAAGAGTATGCTATCTCAAACACCGGTGCGCTTATGCGGCATAAGAAGAAACTAACAAAAGGAGCTACACCTCTTCTTCTCTCACTGCTACTTGCTGCTTTTGCTATTAGTGAGATGGCGCTCCGCATCATCGGGGAGAGAACAACAGGTGAAGTGACCGATTATCAGCAGAGAATCTTTGTGGGTCCGGGGCAGGACGATAGTAATACCCGTGATGCCACGCGGTAGGAACTGTTTTATCGTTTTACCACCTCCAACGGCAAAGAGTATTCCGGATCGGTGACAAAGAGCCTTCCTCATGGTATAAAAGCCACGGTCAGTGGTCCAACGCGAAATATCGGAGTACGTTATCTCACATTTATGCCTCATATCAGCATGTCTGAGGGAGAGACGAACATCCTGCCCGGCATACTCTTGCTAGTGCTTGCCCTACCAATGTTTGCTATTGGGATAAAAGGCAGTGTTATCATCAGTTCGATTCATACNNTAAAAGCCGCTCTTATTGAATCGCTTTGGAATGGAGAGTGATGAGTAGTATACAAGAGGTGCTCCAGTGGAAAATCAAAGTATCAATACTTAAGAATTCTGTCATTTTAAAACAACTGGGGCTTGCGATTGGCATCCCCTTCGGGTTGGTCACACTGATAATTGCACTTAGTTCGAAGGGAAGCCGAGACACCATATATGCGCTCGGGCTCATCGCCGCACTTCTTATACTGACTTGGCTGCTGATCATGGTAGTTTATCGAGGCAAATATGATATGGAGTTCGTAGTGAACAATAATGGCGTGCTCTGCCGGACTAAAGCAAAGCAGGCAAAAAGAAACCGATTAATCAACTCACTTACGGTCATGCTGAGCCTGTTTACCGGCAAGCCTGCAGTCGCCGGTGCAGGTTTGCTGGCGTAGTCACGACAAGAAGTTTTTATTCGGTGGAGCCAAGTTACAAAGGTAAAGTACAAACCACAGAGTCACACGGTTTTGATGCGCGGCGGTTGGACAGAACATATCGCCCTGTTTTGCACTCCGGACAACTATGTATTGCTGGAGAGATTAATCCGCCAAAAAACAGGTCAGGCAGATACGGTGAACACTAAATGAAAACCAAGCGGTTGCCTGGAATTCTCATTTCTTTGCTCGGTGTAGCCTTTATCCTATGGGGAACAATGAGTGTCGCACTGGGTGTTTTTGGTGAAGAGGCTACGGCGTATGTCACGCACATTCGCAGAGAAGGCGGTGAACGCGTGGATGATAGGGCAGGCCGGTATACCTATATTATCAGCTATACTTTTACATTATCGAATGGAAAGCAGGTCGACGGATTTGCCAGAAATATCCACGATGGCGCTTATGTCAAAGCAGACGGTACATCGGCAGTACGAGTAAGGTATTTCAATCACTTTCCCTATTTTAACGCAATGGAAAATGACACGGATCTGAGCGCTGGTCCTCTCACACTGATTTTGGTTGGAGGTGTTTTGATCTCTTTGATAACACGGAAACACGGTGTTCGACCATAAGAATAAGGCAGATAAATGAAGCGACTATAGCAGGCGTCTAGGTGGAATATGCTGTCATTGAATAGGACGGCACGTCGTTCAAACGAGTAAAACAAGCGGAGGGGTTCTGAGCATGCACATAATTGTCAGCTGGGCAGGTACACCCCTGGACGCCCATGCTAGAAGCCGCTCTCGACTGTTCTCTACCGGTGCTGAGTACTTTCGTTGATGAGTAGATGCCGAGCGCAATCCGGGCTGCGGGCGACGAACCATCCATCCTGTGCACTCAGGATATGTGCTTGAGATTGCCTCATAGAGATGGAGTGAACACAGTGCCCCACAACCTGGGGCCCTTCAGGACTGCCGGCATCAGGTCTCCGGATAGTGAGTGATTCGCTGGATTTCGCGGTATACCGGTCGCAACGCAGGGTAGATGCGCCGATACACCCGCACGTAGAGGTCACGGTACAGAGCGGTGACTTCGGCCCGTGGCAGGAAGGTATCTCGTGTGCGAACCATGCGGCTGACCGCCTCTGCATGCGTGGCATACACGCCAATCCCAACAAAGCCATTTATCGCTGCCCCGAGGCCCGAAGTCTCATATGTTTCACTTCGAAAAACCGGCCGATTGAACATGTCAGCCGTAATCTGGCAGATTTCATTGGATTGCGAGCCCCCTCCGGACACCATGACCTTCTCAACCACCTTTCCGGACTTGCGTTCAATCTGCTCCAGACCTTCCACCAGGGCATAGCCGATACCCTCGATGATTGCACGATAGATGTGTGCCCTTGTGTGGACGTCCCCGAAACCGATCATTGATCCCTTTGCCTCTGGCATTTTGAGGCCTGGGCCCCAGTACGGTTGCAGCATTAACCCTTGCGATCCTGGCGGAACGTCCTGAAGATGCTCGTCCAGCACGACCTCCGGCGGAACCCCGCGCTCAGCTGCTTCCAGTGCCTCACGCGTCGCGAATTCCTTCTTGAACCAGTCTACCATCCAGTAGCCACGGAAGATCTCGACCTCGGGGTTGAAGCATCCCTTGACGCTGGCAGGATACGGCGGCATGAATGTGATCGGCTCGAAGTACCGTCGTGAAGTTGTCTGAATTGTTGCCGTAGTGCCAAAGCTCAGACTGACACTTGTTGGGTCAACGCAACCGACTCCCAGAGTCTCGCACCCCTTGTCTGACCCGGCGGCAATCACCGGCAGTCCTTCCGGAAGCCCGGTTTCCGCAGCGGCACGAGCCGAAACGGTCCCCATCTGCTCTCCTGCTTCTACAAGGTCGGGAAGCTGGTCACGGCGAACGCTGAACATGTGCCAGCGCCAGCTGCTAGGCTTGGCGGGCCACCCGCGCGCACCATAATCGAACGGAATGTGACCTATCTGAGAGGCCACAGAGTCAACGTAATGCCCGGTAAGGCAGTAGCAGAAGTACCCTGAAAGCAGAAGCCATTTCGCCGTCCTGGTCCAAAGGTCGGGTTCGTTTTCCACCATCCAGTTGTCTTTTCCCTTGCGCCGGCTTATCTCCACGGCCTTCGTCATGCCGACCAGCTTGAACTGAAGGCGGTCCATCATGGGCATCGGCTTTTCACATCGTGCCATGCGCTGGTCCAACCAGACGATTGCAGGCCGGACAGGCACGCCATCGGCACCGAGAGGGACAACCGTGTCCCTTTGCGTCGTCACGGCCACCGCTGCGATGCGCTTCCACACCAGCGGGGCCTCGTGTTGGAGCGACCGCAGGGCCAGACAGGCGTCCCGCCAGAAGTCCTCAGCCGGGTGCTCTGCGTAGCCGGGAACGGGCGAAACGTACGGCTCAAACTCCACCTTGTGTTTCGCAAGAATGTGCCCGTCGCAGTCAAACACCAGTCCGCGAACACTCTGCGTGCCGCAGTCAATCGAGAGGATGCACCGGCCATCCCAGCACTCAGTGTCAGTCCCTTGCGGTGTGCAGGTCATAACACCACGCCAAAGGTACAAGCCTGGCACTGGTCAGGCATAGCGGGATAATGCCTCAGCAAGGCGCGGGATGAAGTCCTTCTTGCGCGACAGCACACCGTCAAGAACCGCATGGCCGTGCTCGACTTGAACTCCAAACGCTTCTTCAAAGGCTTCCTGCACACCCGAAACAAGAAGGTACGACTGCCGCCTTAATGGGTCCGTTGCAAGAAAGGCGACGGCAGTCAATCCCATGCGAACCTGAAGGTCCCGCATGGCCTGCTGGAATTCGGGCTCTCGTTCCTGTATGGCTTCAAACGCGAACACGACAGCCTGCGACACCCCTATCCGCGTATCAAACAGATCAAACTCCTTGAAGTCCTTGGCGAGCACTTCGCTGGCAGCATGCCCGCTCACGATGGCTGAACCCTGGCGCAGGAGCTCAAGACCGTACTCCTGAGCATTGACGTCACACAGGGCTGCAAGCCGGCGTGCCACGCGGACATCGGTGGCTGTGGTCGTTGATAGGTTCATGTTCATCGTGTCTGACAGTATGCCAGACAACAGGATGCCGGCAACGTGCGCCGGCATGAACACACCGTTTTCGGTGCAGAGTTCGGCTACAATAGTGCACGTGCTCCCCAGAGGCTCGTTGCGGAAGTAAATGGGCCGGAACGTGGAAATATCGCCCACACGGTGATGGTCAATGATTTCGAGAATGTCGGCCTCTTCGACGCCGTCGACAGCCTGAAGCGTCTCGTTGTGGTCCACAAGAATGACCTTCTTGCGCGCAAATCGGATAAGGTCCGACCGCGTCACGATGTTCACGGGGTGGTGGAGCGCATCCAGCACCACTGCACACCGCGCAGAAGAGTCCAGAACCGCCTTCTTGGCTTTGTCCAGAGTGTCGGTCATGCCGAGGAGTGGCACGCTGTTCTGCATGAAGGCTGATACAGGGACAGACGACCACAGCGTCCGCAAGGTATGGGCCAGTGATCTGCTCGTAGCCAACACAACCTGAAGACTCGGGGGCCACTCCTGCGCTGGGGCCACCTTCGTGTCCACACCCGTCACAATGAGCGCGGCAGCTGCACGGCATGAGGCCATGACATCACCCGATGGCACACCGTCCGACACAATAATGGCTGCTTCCTGGCAGGCGGACGCTGTCGGAGAAACTGACTTCATAAGAACCAGCAGCGTACCCTGCAGAAGTGTCAGCTCATCCGACCGGAACAGAACGCTCGCTGACAACTGTTCTGCTACAGAATCCACATTCACTCCGTACGGAACGGCATCCACACGTTCCAACTCATCGGCATAGGCGGTTGCGATATCAACAGCATCGACGACGCCACGTACCATCTGCTTATCGTCAACGACAGGCAGGGAATGAATGCGATGCTCTTTCATGAGACCTGCTGCCTTGCCCAACTGTGTCGAGGGAGTCACCGTCACAAGCCGCTTCCGTGGCACGTCCTGCACCTGAGGCATCAACGACCGCAGCAGCGGCGGGACACAGAAGCCAAAACGTTCTAGAGCGAAACGCGTTTCATCGTTCAGCTCCCCTCCTCGCACAGCGACATACACGCGCGTACTGTCCGTTCGATTCTTGAAGAATGCGTATCCCAGCGCCGAACAGACCGAGTCAGTATCGGGGCTTCGGTGGCCTGTCACGATAACTTTCTCGCGCATGTCAGCACTCTCCAGTTGCGAGATTAGCCCCAGCGGCTACTGGCTCCGACCTCAATGCAAGGTTCATCCGAAAGTGCGATGTCCACTCGAACTTGTACTGTTCTTCGCCGCGCATGAAATCAAGCTCACGACAGCCCTCACTGAAACGTTGTTCCGCAAACCTTACCAGCATGAGTCTCCCGGGTGAGTAGGATGCATATAAAGGCTTGTATTGCGTGTTCCAGGTGGAAGCCACTCCCTGCCAGTAGAAAGCAAGCATAAAGGCGAGCAGCTCACCTTCGCCACGAAGCTCACCAACGCGCAACTGACCGTGCGTTCCCATCAGAGGCAACACCTCGCGCAGAAACTCCTGGTCAGGATGATTAAGAAGAGGACTGCGGTGGCCGTCCGCACGTTGTCGTTCAGCCGAAAGCGCGACCATCTCATCAAACAATCCGCTCTCCACCCCTCTGACGTCCAGATACTGAAGTGCTGAGTCAGCCGCCTCACCCCTGTGCATGGCGTTCCACCTGTTCAGTTTGTTGCGTACCTCGTGCCGGAATCCCTTGCCCAGCGTTTCGTAGAATGCATCCCAGGTGCCCGCTATGGGCAAGTACGGGCATCGCACGGTATTCTGCCAGGCGGCACCCGTCCGCCCCTCCCGCAGTCTGTCCAGTGTTCGCGCGTTTGGGGAATCCTCCGGAATCTCCTCCAGGTCCAGCCCACTCCACATGTCCCGATGGCTAAGAATCGCTGTGACGAGTTGGTCCGTGATGTCCTGCCGTCCGCACGGTACGATGAGGTCGGCGTAGTCCGACAGACCCTGCCCAAGAAAGTGCAGCACGTTCGTGTCGTGGGCGATATACAGCGGAGCAAGCGCTACCGGTGTTCCGTGCTCGGCTGCCACCAGTAGAAGCAGGCGATTCCTGCCGCCGAAGTGTTTCCACCAGGTGAACAACCACTCATATGTCGAATGACACCTGCCTGAGCTTGAGGACTCGACAAGCGTGTTCCAGACAGGCTCAAGCCGACTAAACGCTGCTGTATCCTCAAGGAGTTCGACATCAACCATAAAAAGACTCTCCTGCACGTACCGAGGTAGCACAGGGCACACCCGCGAATGCAGTCCCCGAGCCCTGCGAGCCAACTGGCGGTAGACTATTGGTATAATGTTCCTACAGTATACGTGAGAACAACTAATCCTGGAACCCGATAAGGAGAATGACTGTGTTTGATCTATTCCTTTTTGACCTCGACGGAACGCTCGTCGACACGCGGCAGGATATTGCAGGAGCAGTCAACCACGTGCTCCAGCTGCATTCCCGGCGCACTGAAGATGTGAATACCATTGTTTCCTGGGTGGGCGACGGGCTCGATGACATGATGAAGCGAGCTTTCCAGACAGATGAAGGCGCCTTTGTAGCAGAGCTCGTCGACGAGTTCCGATCCTATTACGGCGAACATTGCACCGACGAGTCCTGCCTATACCGGGATTGCCATGAGACGCTTGCCGAGCTTGATGCTCATGGACACCACCTTTCGGTGCTTACCAACAAGCCAGAGGACCTGTCGCGGGAGATTCTCCGGCGGCTGGGCATTCTCGGCTTCTTTGATCATGTCGTCGGGCCCGACGAGCCTGACCTCAGAAAACCCAACCCGTCGAACCTTCTGTCTTTGGTTCGCGATGTTGGAGCGTCGCTGCAGGACTCCCTGATGGTCGGCGACTCCCGCAATGACATTCTCGTGGCCCAGAATGCCGGTGTTCCATCCTGTGCGTGCACGTTTGGATACGCTGGTCGAGATGCGTTGGTCGCGCTGAAGCCCACCTACCTCATTGACAGTTGGCCCGAACTGCTGGCTCTGCCAAGGCACCGGTCATAAGAGGACGACGTATACTGTAGTGGCTCGGCAGCCTCCCCACACCAGGAGCAGGAGCAGACATGCACAGACTTGAGCAGCTGGCCATCATCAATGCTGATATCATGTCGTTTGTTGAAGGACAGTGGAAACCCACTGGAACCGGGATGTTCCTCTCAGATGGGGTTATCCAGAAGATCGGCAGTGCCGCTGACATTCTTGCCATGTCCAGAGAGAGGAATGCCCGCATCCTGGACTATAAGGCTTTACCTGAGGCGACCTGCTTTCCAGCGTTCATGGACTCGCATTTGCACGTTGACCTGTATGGCTCATCGCTTCTGAACATTGACCTGACGGGAGCATCTTCCCTGGAGGAAGCGCTGATACGGATCCGGAATACCGGAAAACCAGACTCTGGAAACTGGATCCGAGGCGATGGGTGGGATGAGGAACTGTGGCATCATGATCCCCGGCGGCAGGACCTGGACGAACTCTACCATGTATCACCCGTTGTTCTCAGGCGCAGGGACTACCACACCCTCTGGTTGAACACGGCCGCCCTCAAGGCTGTTGGACTCTGGGAAAACAGCACGTTCGGCGATGACCTTGTTCCTCGTAACAGCGAGGGGCCGACGGGCATACTCCACGATGCGGCCCAGGATTTTGCGCTCGCGCGGATTCCGGGTCCGGGACTCGAGGAACGTTTTGCAGGGATTCACCTTGCTATCAGCCGTCTGCTTGCCTTGGGCGTTGCTTCGTGCTGCAACATGGACTTCAGCATTCTGCCGGAACTCGAAGCCCTGGTACCAGCCATGGAGGAAGAACCTCGTGTGAGGATCTGGCAGGCCGTGGGTGTGGACAACCTGGACGTTGCCGTAGCTCTGGGGCTCCGCTCCGGGTTCGGGTCGGACTTTCTCCGCGTGGGTGGCGCGAAGATCTTTGCAGATGGTTCATTGGGATCCCGTACCGCCTACATGTTTGACCCGTGGAATACTGAACAAGCCAATTACGGTTACCACACCTACCCATCAGTTGACTACCTGTCGGAACGATTCCGTACAGCCGATGAACACGGCCTCTGGATCTGGATCCACGCAATTGGCGACCGAGCTAATGCGGACGTGTTGGACGCCTTTGACAGGGCCGGCAGCTCCGTGTCCAAGGGGCATTCGCACCACCGTATTGAGCACGCCCAGTTTCTTCGCCCCACCGATGTTGGCCGATTCTGCGACCTTGGCATTGCGGCGTCTGTTCAGCCTGCGCACCTCGATCTGGATATTGGCAAGTTGCGATCAGTTTTTCCAGTCCCCTACCAGGGGTCCTATGCTTTGCAATCGCTCCTCAGTGCGGGCACTGACCTCTGCTTTGGCTCGGATGCACCCGTCGCAGAACCGGATCCGCTCAAGGGCATGTCGTTTGCCGCGTTCCGTCAGCGCGCAGGGGAGGAGCCCTACCAACCCGAACAGTGCGTCAGTCTGGCAGAGGCACTAAGTTCCTACACCACCGTGCCACAAGGTGTGGTAGGACTCGCCGGAAAGCGCGGGAATCTCCTGGAAGGGCAAGACGGGGACGTGGTCGTCCTCTCACGGAATGTGTTGCGTTCCACGTGTCCGCAGCATATCAGCGACACGCACGTCGCTGCAACCATCGTGGATGGTGCTCTCGCGTACGAGGCCTGAAAACAATCGGGCTGAGCGATCAATGCCTGCTAGGAGGCTCCCGGGAGCCTCTCTGGACGCCAGGGTCTTTATCGGGCTTGCGATAATACAACCACATTACCACAACCAGAGTCAGGCTCAGCATGATCAACCAGACAACCCTGTCGCGATGAATGGGATTGTCCTTGGTTGAACCCTGCGTTACCACAACAACAGAGGTGGCGTGAATGTCTGTTTCCCCCTGATGGTCGGTGCAGGCCCGATGAAAGACGCCCGTCACTACTACAGCATCACCAATAGTGCGATAATCTTCGGTCCATGATATGACAGGCATGAACACCGTCCTGGGAACGAATACGCCCATCGCGCTGTTGTTGCCATCCGAGAGATTCAGCCATGTTCCATCAGACCGTGCGAGCACGTCCTCAAGTACTTCGCCCTCGAACGACACGGTTTTCCCATCCCAGTCAACCGAATGCTCGACGAGTTCTGTGGTTGTCACCAGAGGCGGCTCCTCTGCCAGCACATATGCAGGGGCCAACGCAAGCAGGACGATTACCACGCTAAGATACGCTGTTATGCGTCGCTTCATGCTGCCCCCGACTGCCGCCTCAGACTCCTGAAACTCGCAGCAATGAACCCGAACAAAGTGAACACTGATAGGAACTCCAGGCGCCCCATCCACATCTCGACCATGTACACGATCTTGAGAAGCGCTGGCATGGTCGCCTGCGTTATGCCGCAGGAAAGGCCAGTGTTGCTGCCTGCCGAAACTGACTCAAAGAACGCGTCCGCCATGGGGTACCCGTATGCCATGCCAACGACCGCCCCGACAACGTAGATAAGCACGTAGAGGACTACGATCACAGCCGCGCTTTTCACCGCGCTATCTGTCAATGTGTTGTTACGGATGTGGTGATAGTGGCCGACGACGATAGCACGTTCCGGCGATAGCAGTTTCCTGATGTCAGTCACAATTCCCTTGAAGATGATTCCCATGCGGATACCCTTGAAGCCACCGCCCGTCGACGCTGCGCTGGCCCCTATCGCCATCGCGATAGTCAAGGCGACCATCCCAAGGGGACCCCATTCCCGGACAAGGGTGCGAGCATAGATGTTGGACTGACCTGTCGTCGTGTGCGCGGAAATCAGTTGAAAGAATCCCCTTCTGAAAAGCGCTACTGCATCAGGATAGACACCGCGTTGCATGAGCGCAAGACACGTGAGCGAAAAGGTCGTAAGAACAGTGATGGTGAATGAGACGATTTCGACGTTGCGCAGAATCTCTTTGCGGTTACCCGTCCAGACCGCATAGTGCAGGGCGAAGTTAAACGAACCAAGAATCATGAATACCATGCTGACGATTTCCATCGGAAGACTATGGTAATAGAGCATGTTCTGGCTCTCGGGAGCAAATCCCCCGGTGCTCCACGCCGACATGAAGACGTAGGCACCATGAAAGAATGCCAGTTGTGGCTTGATGCCCGAGGCAATTGCCAGCATACCCAGAACTACAGTCCCGATGAACAGATAAATCAGTGAAATGCGCCATATCTGCACTGCGATGTGTCGCACATTAGGGACCAGCTTCTCATCCTTGCCCTCGCCCACCATCAACTTGTACGCACCGCCTGTGGAACCAATCAGAAAGGTCAACGCCAGTACGACGATTCCCTGGCCGCCAACATAGGTCAGGAGATGACGCCACATGTTGAGTCCTTGCGAGATGTGGTCAAGGTCCTGCAGGAGAAAGAGCCCTGTAGTCGTATAGCCGCTCATCGTATCAAAGCAGGCATCCAGCAGCGACAATGCATGTCCACTGAGAACATAGGGAACCGCAGACAGTACCATGGCGACCAGCCAGGATGCCGCGGCGATGACCATGGCATGGGTGAGCCCCGGCGTGTTTCTGGTACGCGACACCAGCGCGAGGAGATACCCCACAAGTAGCGTCAGAACAATGGACAGGCCAAAATCGATGGCCGACTGCCACTCTCTGAACACCAGACTTGTAGCCATTGGCACGAGCATCAGCAGCCCTACGCCAATCGTAATAAGCCCCGTGTAATAGCCTATGATACGGAAATCTTCCCCCCAGACTCTGCGAACCATTGTCTACCGGCGGATGAAGAACAACTGCGAAACCAGGTATCCGACAACGATCAGGACACCGGCCCACACAAGCTCGGTGGCGATCCCGAGTATCTCATTACGTCCCCCCGCTCGGTGCGTGGTGGGAAACTGTACCCGATGACCCCTCATGTCTTGCGGAAAACGTCTCTGAACTGTTCTTCGGTGTCCGGGGCAACAAGACCGACAACCGTGTCATCGGCATTCAGCTTGCTCGCTCCCCGAGGAAAGACAATATCCGCACCGTGCATAATGGAAACTACCACAGAACCCCTTGGCCAGCGCACTTCCCGCATGGTCTTCCCAACTACGAGGGAATCGGATGGAACTTGAAGCTCGACGAGCACCGCCTTGCCCTTTGCCAGCGTGACGAGAGGAATCAGGTCATGTACGACGATTCCTTCCTCGATGACTGTTGCAAGAATGTTCGTCGAGTTCAGCGCAAAATCCACGCCGGTTTTGTGGAAGACATCCTCGTTGCGTGGGTCATTGATGCGGGCAGTTGTGAACGGCACGTGAAACCGTACCTTCGCGAGTTGGCACGCGACAAGATTGTTCGCATCATCCCCTGTCACCGCCGCAAATCGATCGGTTTTCTCCATTCCCGCATCAATCAAGGCAGAGATGTCGCAGCAGTCCCCATTAATCACCAGCGCCTTTCCCCACTCCGACAACGCTTCGCACGCCTTCGGGTCCTGCTCGATAATAGCAACGTCATGCCCCTTTCCAACGAGCAGGCGGGCAAGATACGAGCCTACCTTTCCCCCACCAGCGATTACGATATACATGTTCTACCCCTCACCGACGGAAGATCGTGTTCAGTCGTGGTACGTCAGAGAAATGCACGGCAAGCATGAGGCGGTCTCCTTCGGCAAGAACATCTCCGGCCTTCGCCAACACTGTGTTCCCATCGTGAGTCACCGAGATCACCTTGAAGTCATCCAAAGCCTCAACTTCACCTACAGTCCGTGCCGGGATAGCAGAGTTGCAGGCAACTTCCACCAATTCGATGTTGTCTCCTGGCAAGACGAAGTGCATGTCGTCGTGGCGAATCAGAAACCTGCTGTAAATGATGTTGGCAGCTGAGGTGGTCGGACAGACGGTGTCGAGTCCCAGGGCCCGGTACGTTTCTCCCTTGACGGGGTCAAACACACGAGCAATTACCATCGGGACCTTGAAGATGTTCTTGGCCACCTGTGCAGCCATGATGTTCATGTTGTCGCCTTCGGTAACGGCGGCAAACCCGTCAGCATGCTCGATACCCGCTGACCTGAGGACGTCAATGTCGAAGCCCACGCCTGCTACGGTCGTTCCATTGAATTCGTCGCTGAGTCGAGCGAAATTGTCAGCATTGCGGTCGACAATTGCCACATCATGGCCTTCCTTGGACAGTCTTGTGCCAAGCGTGGAACCAAGGCGTCCACAGCCGACGATTATAATATACATAGTCTCTCCCATCTGAGTCCTGACCACAAACTCAAGTCACAAACCAATAAGTATATCTTCAAGCCCTGCAATGTCAACATGCTCAAACTACCAACACACGCCCGACCATTCATACGCGCTGGAGGGCTCCGTGACGCGTCTCCCCTCATCAGAAACGCCAAACACGACGGCCTCACAGCAAGGTTGCAGCCCCCCTCCTTCTGTGGTACGATAAGCCGCAGGTGACAGTCACATGGAGACAGGCGATGGCACAAGAGGAAGAAGAACTGGTCAAAACGAGCCCGCGCGGCAGTCCCGCGCGCCGGAAGCGCCCCGCAGTACCAGTCTGGGGTGAGTCAAGCGCCGTCATAGCGCTGTACCACAGCGGAGTACTCGCAGACATCGCTATAACACTTGGTATCCTCGGGTTTTTCTATGGCTTGACTCAGGTGAGTCAGGAGTGGACGGGCATTTTGAGACCGACAGTGGTAATTGACCTGTCCTTGCGGTCCCTGCCCCGTTATACGTTTTTCTCTCTCATCAGAGGGCTTGCCGCTTACGGCGTGTCACTCGGGTTCACCATCGTCTACGGCTACTGGGCGGCCAAGGACCGGCTGGCCGAGAAACTCCTTATCCCCATTCTTGATATTCTCCAGAGCATCCCCGTTCTAGGCTTCATGCCAGGCCTCGTCCTGGCACTTGTCTCACTCTTTCCAGCGAGTAATACAGGCCTCGAGCTGGCGTGCATTGTCATGATCTTTACAGGGCAGGCATGGAATATGACGTTCAGCTTCTACAACTCCCTCAAGTCGGTCCCCCAATACCTCCAGGAGGCCGGAACTGTCTACCACTTCGGCTGGTGGCAGCGGCTCACGCAGATTGAGATGCCGTACAGTGCCGTTAGTCTCATCTGGAACAGCATGATGAGCATGGCGGGAGGCTGGTTTTTTCTCATGGTTACCGAAACGTTTCAGCTGGGCAGCAGGGACTTCCGACTGCCTGGCATTGGCTCCTACATGTCTGTCGCCGTTGACAGCGGCGATACGAAGGCAATGATAGGGGCCGTCGTGGCGATGATTCTGATGATAGTAGCCCTGGACCAGCTGCTGTGGCACCCCCTCGTCGTTTGGGCCCAGAAGTTCCGCATTGAGGACACGACTCAGGAAGAAGCCATGGAATCCTCGTTTCTGGACCTGCTGCGACATTCTCACATTCTGCGCGGGGTCGGAGTGATCGGTGCCTCGATGCTCCGTACCTTCCGCAAGTCTGCAGTACAAGCTCCCCCTCTATCGGGAGCGAAGGGAGCCGACAATGCTGCTTCTTCTGACAGTGCCGAGCATGCCCAGAAGCATCCGGTCGCTGGAATCCTGATTTCACGTCTTGCCTTCGTTCTCCTGGCCGCCGGCTTGGTTGTTGCACTGCTTCAGGTCGTGCGCCTGCTGGCGTCAGTTTCCGGTGCTGAATGGGTTCATTTGGTGCAGAGCGACCTTCTGACGCTCGCACGTGTGACAGCCGCACTTCTCCTGGGAACCGCCTGGGCCGTGCCCCTGGGCATCAGGATTGGACTCTCACCCAGGTTGTCCCGTATCATGCAGCCGGTCGTGCAGGTGGCCGCCTCGTTTCCCGCACCCATGCTGTTTCCCGCCGTTATTCTCATCCTCACGTCACTGAATATCACGATTGGTGTCGGGAGCATCGTGCTGATGCTGCTGGGAACTCAGTGGTACATTCTGTTCAACGTGATTGCCGGCGCGCAGGCTATTCCATCTGACCTCAAGGAAGCTGCCGCCAATTACCACTTCGCTCCACACCAGAGATTCTGGTCCCTGTACGTCCCGGCGGTTTTTCCGTACCTCGTGACAGGATGGGTAACTGCGGCGGGGGGCGCCTGGAACGCCAGCATTGTGGCAGAGACAGTGACATTTCGCGGAAGCACGCTCACAGCACGAGGCATTGGGGCAGTCATCAGCAACGCGGCCTTCAGCGCGAGATTTGGAGAGTTGTCAGGGGCCATTCTCATCATGGCTCTGACAGTGGTCCTGATCAATCGTTTTGTATGGCGCCCGCTCTACACCCTCGCCAGCACCAGGTACAACCTCAGCAAGTAAAGGAGCACTCATGGCAGAAATAACCACTCAGCAGCCCGTTCTCCTTGCAAGCGACCACATCACCCACCTGTTTCCGATGCCCAATGGCAACATGATGACGGTCCTTGAAGACGTCAGCATGGACATACGCAAGGGAGAAATCATCTGCATCATAGGACCATCTGGATGTGGCAAGTCGACGTTCTTGCGGATTCTGGCCGGTCTCATCCGTCCCTCAAGGGGCAAGGTCCTGTCGCGCGGCAAGGAGATGACAGGCCTCACACCGGGCGTTGCGATGGTGTTCCAGATGTTTGCGCTGTTCCCGTGGATGACTGTCAGCGAGAACATACAGTCTGTGCTGACTGCTCAACGCCTGCCTGAGAACGAAGCGCGGCGTCGCGTTAACTCAGTCATCAAGATGGTCGGCCTCGAAGGGTTCGAGGAGGCATATCCCCGGGAAATCTCGGGTGGAATGAAGCAACGGGTTGGTATAGCACGGGCATTAGCCGTTCAGCCCGAACTTCTGTTCATGGATGAACCTTTCAGCGCCATCGACGCGCTGACAGCCGAATCCCTGAGAGCAGACGTGGTCGATATCTGGGAGGAGGCAGAAGGACAGCCGGCCTCCATCCTTATGGTCAGCCACGATATCAAGGAGGTCGTCTACATGGCGGACCGCATTGTCATCTTCTCCGCCAACCCCGGCCGCATCAGAGCGGTCGTTCCAAACAATCTCCCGCGGCCACGGGACTACCGGGGGGCCGACTTCCTTGCGATGGTTGACTATCTACACGACATCATCACGACAAACGAGCTGCCCGACGTTCCCCCTTCTGTGGTGAGCGCTCCGTCTCAGCCGGTATACGAGCCTCTTCCGCCGGCATCCTCGAGCGACGTCGTCAGCTTCGTGGAGTACCTTGACAGCCACGGTGGCCAAGGTGATGTATTCGTCCTTGCACATGAATTCGGAAAAGAATTCAGCGAACTGATCAACATCGTCAAGGCTGCAGAAATGCTGGGATTCATCGAGACTCCCAAGCAACGCACAATCCTGACGCCACTTGGCAAGCGGTTTGCGAACATGGACACGGAAGAACAGAAGATCGTCTGGAAGCAGCAGATACTGACGCTGAATGTCTTCAAGACCCTCTATGCAGATGTGCAGGCGTCGAGGAATGCGACTATGCTTGATGATGAGGTGCAGGAACGCCTTGCACAACTGCTCCCCAACGAGAACCCTGAGTTCACGTTCGCAACACTCATCAACTGGGCCCGCTTTGGCAATCTCCTCGCTTTTGATGAGGATTCCGACGAGGTGACGCTCCAGTAGGCCTGGGGTGACGTTTGTCCCACATGTCCCCAGACTACCACGGAGTATGTGTTGACAGCTTGTGGGCTGTTGTATAATAGTTCGTTGTTGATGTTCAGGCCTGATGCTTTTGTCGAATGTCCGCTGGATCCAGCGTGTGGAGGAACAGAAATGAAATTGCTCATCATCCCGGTTATTGCCGGTCTCACGTGTATCGGGGCTGCGCTTATATCGTTTCTCCAGTTGAGGGCAGCCAGGGTGTCGACGCCCAAAATGACTGAAATTGGAAGCTACATTAGCCTCGGCGTACGAGCTTACCTGTCGCGTCAACTGCGTTCCATCCTTCTTGTTACCCCTGTTGTGGCCCTTGTACTAGGCTTTACGCTCGGCATCTGGATTGCCATTACTTTTGTGCTCGGCGTATTCACGTCACTTATGACCGCGTATATGGGCATGAGCGCTTCCACGCGCGCCAACGTCAAGACCGCCGATGATGCTACGACGTCCATGAGTGCTGCATTCCACCGGGCAGTAGCTGGCGGTTCCATCATGGGTTTCTCGATCACTGGCTTCAGCCTCGTTGTACTATCCATCCTGTACTTTCTGTTCAAGGACCCCAATCCCCTCGTCGGCTTTGGATTCGGAGCCAGCTTTGCAGCTCTGTTTGCTCAGATAGGAGGAGGCATCTATACGAAGGCGGCTGATATTGGTGCCGACCTCGTCGGCAAGGTTGAGGCCAACATTCCCGAAGACGACCCACGGAATCCTGCAGTTGTGGCAGACCTCGTCGGCGACAATGTGGGCGACTGTGCGGGACGAGGTTCTGACTTATTCCAGACCTTCTCCGATGATATTGTTACGGGCATGGTAGTCGCGCTCGCGCTGGTGCCCAAGTATGGCCCGTCGGTACTTTTCTTTCCCATGCTGCTCCAGTCCTCGGGACTCATTGCATCCATACTCGGCGTACTGTCCATCCGCCTCTTCAGCCGAAGGCCTCCCGAAACTGCCTTCTACTTCGGAATGGCGGTGACGACCGCTCTGGCCGTTCTCGGGTCCTACCTGGTGAGCCACTTGGTGGTTCATGACATGGCCTTGTTCATCGGAACCTGTCTGGGCATAGCAACGACGCTGGTTTCGTCGGTAATCACGAGGTACTATGCAGGCTCTTCCGGCAAACCTGTCCACCAGATCGCCGAGGCCTCCAAGCGGGGTGTTGCCCTCAATGTGATCACTGGCCTTTCTATCGGGCTCCAGAGTCCGCTCGCGTCTATTGTCATGATTGTGATTGCGGTCGCGGCCGCATACTTCATATCCGGTGGATCACTGCTCGCGATTGTGTCCGTCAACATTGGAACTGACCTGCTTATCGGGTACATCATGACTGCGGATGCCTTTGGCCCAATCACGGACAACGCATCAGGCATCGCAGAGATGTCAGGAGCACACGAGCAGGTAGTCCATTCACTGTCTCAACTAGACTCGGTGGGCAACACCATGAAGGCAACAACCAAGGCGTACGCCATGTCCTCAGGGACGGTAACTTCGTTTGTCCTGTTCTCTACGTACTTTGCACTCGTTGGACTCAAGAGCATGAACGTCATGGAACCCTACTCCATAGCGTTTATCCTGCTTGGCGTCTGCCTCCCCTACCTCATCAGTTCACTGACGATCGGCTCTGCGGCCAAGACAGCCGTGCTCATGGTTGATGAGGTCCGTCGGCAGTTCCGGACCATTCCGGGAATCCTCAAGGGGGAAACACTGCCTGACTATGCGACCTGCATTGACATTTCGACCCGCAACGCACTCAAGGAGATGATACTTCCGGGAGTTATCAGCATTGCCGTTCCCATTATCGTTGGCCTTGTCTTTGGTCATTGGGCTCTTGGGGCTCTTCTTATCGGAGCCGTGCTGGGTTCTGCACTGCTGGGTCCATTCTTCAATAACACGGGCACAGCCTTCGACAACGCCAAGAAGCTCATTGAGGACAGCGGCCGCAAGGGATCCTTCGAACACCAGGCAGCAGTAGCTGCCGACACCGTGGGCGACCCGCTCAAAGACGTGGCGGGACCTGCCCTGCTTATCTTCATGAAACTCATCGGGATGGCGGCACTGCTGATCGCAGGAATCAAGCCTTTGTTCTAGTTCTCGCCTTCCACACGACATCGGCACAGCACGAGCACGGCCTCGCGGCGTCCCGTGCAGACCCAGAGCCGTTTGGACTGCCTTCCTGTGGCACCAGCCTTATGACCCTTTGAGAGACTGGGCATTTGCCGCCACGATGACAGTTGACAGCGACATCAGAACCGCCCCAAGAGCAGGACTCATGACGAACCCTGCCCCCGCGAGAACCCCTGCTGCCAGGGGAATTGCCACGACGTTGTAGGCCAATGCCCAGACCAGGTTCTGAACCATCTTCCGATAGGTCTTGCGGGCGAAAAGGATAAGTGTCACGACGTCACGCGGATCGTCACGCACAAGGATGACGTCTGCCGCCTCAATCGCGATGTCTGTACCAGTACCGATGGCAACGCCGACGTCTGCCTGGGCAAGAGCGGGTGCATCATTGATGCCATCACCCACCATGGCCACCACCAGCCCCTGGTCCTGAACGTCACGGACCCTGGCCGCCTTGTCGCCTGGCATTACCTCAGCAACTACCTCGTCCAGTCCCAGATTGGTTGCAATGGCAGACGCCGAGGCCCTGGAATCACCGGTAAGCATGACTGTCTTGATGTTCATTGCGTGCAGTGAAGCAATGGCCTCATGGGACTCAGGACGTACGAGGTCGGACAACAGGATGACTCCCGCCACCACATTGTCCTCCAGCACGACTACCACGGTTTTTCCCTGGTTATCCGCTTCATGGCCCTTCAGCGCTGCGGGCCACAGAAGCCCGTGCTCACGCAGGTATCCAGGACGAACCACTGCCACCATGTGCCCCCCAACCTCTGCCCTGGCGCCGGTTCCAGGCAATGCCTCGAAGGCTTCTGCCTGCTCCAGATCGAGCGACTGTAGCCGCGCAGCGCCCACGATGGCACGAGCAATCGGGTGTTCCGATTGAATCTCAACGGAGGCGGCGAGGTGCAGCACTTGAGCCGGTGTTTGAGACTGTTCACCTGCGACAACATTTTCCACGTGCAGCATTCCGATTGTCAGAGTACCTGTCTTGTCGAAGATCACTGCATTGACAGAGCGAGCAGACTCGAAGGCCGTCCTGTCACGCAACAGAAGTCCGCGCTGGGCCAGCAGGCCAGTCGATCTCGCAATAACGAGCGGAATTGCCAGACCCAGTGCATGCGGACATGCCGTTACCATGACGGTCACGCTGCGCTCCAGGGCAAACGCGAGTCCTTGGCCCAGAGCCAGCCACACACTCATTGTCAAGACACCTGCGCCAAGTGCTGCGATAGTCAACCACATGGCAGCCCGATCCGCAAGGTCCTGCGTTTTGGAACGGGCATCCTGCGCCTGCCTCACCAGCGATACGACCTGCGCCAGATAGGTCTCCTCGCCGACCTTCTGCACAACGATGGTCAATGCTCCATCCTCATTAACTGAGCCACCGATGACGCTGTCCCCCGCTGCTTTCACCACAGACCTCGACTCCCCCGTCAGGAGTGCCTCATTGACGGCTGAACGTCCCTGTTCCACAGATCCATCAGCAGGTATCTTCTCTCCGGGTCTTACCAATATCCGGTCTCCCAGCCGCAGGTGGACAACTGGATGGTCCATCAACGTCCCGTCCGGCATGAAGACGTGAGCTGTGGATGGCAAGAGACTGGCAAGGCTTTCCAGCGCGCGCGACGCTGCCATGAGCGATGACATCTCTATCCAGTGACCAAGCAACATGATGTCTATGAGTGTCACCAACTCCCAGTAGAAACTCATGCCCGCCAAGCCCAAGGAGACCGCCACGCTGTAGAAGAACGCGACGCTAATCGCCATCGCGATGAGTGACATCATGCCAGGCCTTCGCGCCCTCAATTCTTGAACTGAGCCACGGAGGAACGGAGTGCCTCCGTACCAGTACACAAACGCGGAGAGGCCCATCAATACCCAGTCTGAACCGGCGAACTGCAGCCTCTCGAGGTGCAGAAAGGAAAGTACCGCCTGCGACAGCAGAAGAACCGGGAGCGTAACCGCCAGGCACACCCAAAATCTCCTGCGAAAGTCACGCACCATGCTGCCGTGGTGGTCGTGTGCCATGCCCCCGTGCTCATGCTTCATTGCGCGCATGGATTGGTCCATGCCGCCGTCCGGCTTCCCTTCTCGCATGTCCATCCTTTCGCCTTCGCGCAGTGACGGGTCGCCATCCTGTTCCAAGTGGTCCACGCTAGCCTCCTGCAGATCATGCCTTCTGCAGACGATTCTAGACACGGGCGCGCGTATTGCAATGCGAACCTGTTTCACAGCCCACCTGGTTACAAGCGTCAGTCAGACGGACCGCTCAGATCCCCAAAACAGTATCGTGGCGGATTCACGTACAATTCACATTTTGGCAGTCACACAGACAGAGTGCTAAGTGTATAATAGGCACAACCTGAAAGGGCGAGTGGAAACGCTCTGAGGGAAATTGCTCACATTCGAGGAGGTGTGTGCTATGGCAATGAGATATGACCCGTTTGAAGAACTGAGGAGAGTTGAGGAACAGATGGACAACCTGTTCACGAGTTTCTTTGGGGGACCACGCAGTCGGTTCACAGCCCTGCCTGCAGCCAAGAGCGCCGCGACCTCGGCCCTAGCCCCGGTGGGAGACTTTTCGATGCCGTCTATCGAGGTACAGGAGGACGACGCCAAGTACACGGTCAAAGTGGACCTGCCGGGAGTGGACAAGAAGGACATCCATGTGAAGGTTCATGACAATGTGTTGGCTGTCACAGCTGAGACCAAGAGCGAGACGGAGAAAGGCAGCAAGAAGGCTGGCAACTACTACTCTGAACGGTACTATGGACGCTACTATCGTGAGATTCCGCTGGGCTCCAATGTAGATGACGAGCACATCAACGCTCTGCACGAGAACGGAGTCCTCACCCTGGAGCTTCCCAAGAAGGCTCTGCCCGAAGCTGCTGCGAAGGAGATTGCTATCAAGTAATCTCGTCCCACGTGGTTTCCGTCTGCCCCGGAGCAATCCGGGGCTTTTCTATTGTCCCCCTTCCCAGGAGTACTATGATGTGGTAGAAGTACCAGACGTTTCCCCACAATGCGGGAGGGGCAGATGAACGACAACAGGAAGCAAGCCAAGCGCACCAAGATCGTGGCCACGCTCGGCCCGGCGTCAGATTCGGAGGCAATGGTCCAGGAGCTGGCAGAGCGTGGCGTCGACGTGTTCCGCATCAACTTTTCGCACGGAACGGACGAGGAACGCCTCAGGAAGATCGCAACCGTCCACACTGTCCGAGCAGGACAGGGCTTGCCACTTGCTGTTCTGCAGGACCTTCAGGGCCCAAAGATACGCCTCGGAACTTTCAGCAGGGGCCCGGTCGAGATCAAGACCGGCGCGTCGTTCCAGTTGACAACCCATCAGGTAGACGGAAGCGAGGCGGTTGCGATGGTGGACTATCCTGCACTTCCCGACGAAGTACACCCCGGCGAGCACATCTTTATTGATGATGGGCTTATACGTCTTCAAGCGCGCGAAGTTCGGGGCGACACCGTCGTCACCGAGGTCCTCAAGGGCGGCATGGTATCAGACCACAAGGGAGTCAACTTTCCGGAGTCAGACCTGCACATCCCCTCGATCACTGACAAGGACCGTCATGACCTCGTAACAGGCATGCACGCCGGCGTCGATTACGTTGCCATCTCATTTGTGCGTACGGTCGACGATGTGCGCGAAGTCCGAGCGCTCATGGAGGCCCATGGCGCTCACATCCCGATTATTGTCAAGATAGAGAAGTGGCAGGCGGTGCAGAACATCGAAGAAATCCTAGACGCAGCCAACGGCATCATGGTGGCGCGAGGAGATCTGGGCGTCGAGTTGCCGATCGAACAGGTGCCGCTGATCCAGAAACGACTTATCGCGCTCTGCAATCAGAAGGGAAAACCCGTCATTACGGCTACCCAGATGCTGAACTCGATGGTGGACAATCCGTCTCCGACACGAGCAGAGGTCACCGACGTTGCAAATGCGATTTTTGACGGGACCGATGCCGTGATGCTGAGCAATGAGACCGCTGCCGGAAGATTCCCCCTCGAAGCGGTCGACACCATGAGGAGGGTCATTTTCGCTACAGAGAGCAGCGACCTCTACGAGGCAGCCATGCAGGCGCAGCCCGCCGAGTCCGCCTCTGACACCGCGGACGCGATCGCGTACGCCGCCGTGCGCACTGCGCACTCGGTCGGCGCCCGACTCATCGTCTGTGCAACTGAATCCGGCAGGACTGCGACCATGATTTCGCGCTACCGCCCGGGAATGCCAATCCTTGCCCTGACACCCAGCGATGCCGTTCAGCGCCGTCTTGCACTGTACTATGGCGTCATTCCCGTGCTCGCCAGACAGTTTGCAAGTGTCGACGATATTCTTCACACGGCAAGCATCGCTTCCCGCGCATCCGGGCTCGCCTGCTCCTGTGACAAGATTGTCATCACCGCCGGTT
>DHFO01000034.1 GCA_002402295.1 Caldiserica bacterium UBA4822 | reverse complement strand
CATCCACGCTGTATGCCGGTGCAGACGGTATCTTCCGTTCGACCGACGGTGGCGCCCACTGGACGGCACTGAAGTCAAGCATTGCCAACAGCTACATTTTCTCTCTCGTGATCAACCCCAGGACGCCTGCGACGCTGTACGCCAACACCAACGGAGGCGGTGTCTGCCGTTCTACGGACAGCGGCGTGCATTGGACGGCCGTGAACAAGGGACTTCAGGTCGGGGACGTCTCTGGTCTCGCCATCGATCCCGTGACCCCTTCCACGCTGTATGCTGCTACCGGCACGCACGGTGTTCTCCGGTCTCTGAACAGCGGCGGGTCCTGGATACCCGTGAATACCGGTCTCACAAGCAAAGCCGTCCGCGCTGTTGCTGTCGACCCACACATGTCCGGTACCGTCTATGCTGCCACCGCCGCTGGGGTCTTCCGTTCGACCAACAGAGGCGGCTCCTGGACAGCCGTGAACACTGGGCTTGCCTGCCAGGTAGGCAGCTGCTTCGTCCTCGACCCAAAGACTCCAGGAAACCTGTATGTCGGTACCAACGGAGGCGTCTTCCGTTCGACCAACAGGGGCGGCTCCTGGCAAGCTGCATGCATCGGTCTCGCCGGCATGCAGATACAGCAGATCACCATTGACCCCAAGACACCTGCGACGCTGTACGCGGGCACGAACGTTGGCGTCTTCCGTTCGACCAACGGCGGCGCGACCTGGACAGGGGCAAGCGCCGGTCTCACCAATGGCAACGTCCTAGCCCTCGCTATCGACCCCCTCATGCCCACGAATCTGTATGCTGGTACCGATGACGGGGTCTTTCGCTCCACCAATGGTGGAACGAGCTGGAAGAACTGCTCCGCAGGTCTAACGGACAAGAGGGTCCTGTGTTGTGCCGTCGATCCTCATACGCCCAGTGTTGTGTATGTCGGTACGGACGCCGGCACTGCGAGTGGCTGCATCTATCGATCGACGGACAGCGGTACGACATGGACGCTGGTGAACACGGGGCTGACCACGCGGAGGATGGCGTTCTCCTGTCTTGCCATCGATCCCGTTGCGCCCTCTACCCTGTACGCCGGCAGCAATGGCGGAGCCTTCCGGTCCAGAGACAGCGGCGGCCACTGGACAGCAGTGAACACAGGCATGACGGGCGACCAGGTGTCTTCACTTATCGTTGATCCTCTCACTCCTGAGAACGTCTATGCCAGCAGATATGGCGGCAGTGGAGCGGGTGGCTGGAGAGGCGGGCTGTTCCGTTCGACCGACGGTGGAGACTCATGGACGGTGACCGGACTCACCGATGGAAACATCCACACTCTCGGCGTCGATCCGGTCACTCCCACGACACTCTATGCGGGGGCCGGTGGTGTACACCGCTCTACCGATAGCGGCGCCACTTGGACCTCTCTCAACGCTGGACTCAACAACCAGTACGTTGTCTCTCTTGCGATTGACCCGTCGTCTCCCGACATCCTCTACGCTGGAACGGGCAACGGCGGCATATTCCGCTATGCATCCAACTCCTCTGCGAAAGCCACCATGCAACTGGTCATAGGCGGCACAACGATGTACGCGGGCAGAGAAGCTATTTCTCTGGAGGCTGCTCCGATCATCCTGAATGCGCGCACTCTGCTCCCCATCAGGGCAGTCGTGGAGGCAGCCGGGGGGACTGTTACCTGGGATGCGGCAGAGCAGAAGGTTACTATTGTGAGGAATGGTACGACGCTGACCCTGTGGATCGGAAAGAACACCGCAGAGATAGACGGCAAGTGGGTCAGTATCGACACCAATCCTGCCGTTGTACCGATTATTTCACACGGGAGGACGCTCCTGCCTCTCCGTTTTGTCGCGGAGTCGCTTGGACTGGACGTCCAATGGGATGCTTCTACCAAGACAGTCACGATACTCTACGGCTCGTAATATGCAGCCTGGTCCTCCACTGCTTCCAAGCGAATTGTAATGAAAGAGAGAGGACGCTGAGGAAGAGAGGATGAACCAGCAACGCGCACCCGGCGACAGGGTCACCAGGCAGCCAACAGAAGTTAACTTGCAAGCCTCTCAAGAGGCTGGCCACAGCGAGACTGCAACTCACCTGCGTCATGGTATCTGGCGGGCTGCGCCTTGTCTTCTAAGGGTTGCAGTGCTCATCAGTCTGATGCTCTGCTCCAGTTCACTCTTTGCCTATGCGCACTTCCGGAGCGTCCGGGGAGAAACGTTCCTGCGGGCAATCGGCCGCTCCCCCATGATTCTCGTGACCGAGTTCAAGGACACGTGGGGACTGGAAGCCTATGAGGACTTGATAGTTGACCGCAATGAACACTTCAATCCATACCTGGTCTCAGCCCACTATATCTTCTGGTGGGGAGACTACGCTGATCATGCCATGCTGGAGTACAGCAAAACTGTTTCCGGGGATGAGCTGTTGTCCGTAGCGAACGGGCAAACCGTGGTCGCTGTATATATTCAAACCTACTTCCAACCGCCCAGCGATGACTTCAGGGCGCGCACGGCCATGGCTCTGGAAGACGTCAGAAAGCGCTTTACAAGCGAACAGCAAATGAGCTGGCTTCAAGGAGTCGTCAGCCAGACACGATGGGGTATTCGCAGCATCGCCGGCGTCTGGTTAGCTAGGTTCGTCACAACCGACTCTGACGCACCCCTGATGATCCTGGAAGCGCTTACTGGTGTTCTGCTAACGTGGGCAGGAATCGCTCCGTTGTTGCTGCTTGTCCTCTCACCCCCTTGGCTGGCTGTTCCGTTCTTCTGGCTTTGGGTTGGACTGGCGATCCTGTACGTCCTGATGCCGCCGAAAACGTGGAAATGGACAGGCGAAACACTGCGAAGAGGATGGTCAGTAACTCGACGACAGAGAGTCCCGTAGCACCGCCAGCACCCAGAACAGGCGCCTGTGTCTACGGGCCGTTACTGAGGGGACAATTCGTCCGGGCTGCGTGACTTGACGGTGATGAACGTCAGTTCCGGCCTGCACAGAAAACGTACAGGCAGATGGCTCGTGCCTATGCCAGCATTGACATAGAAAACGGTGTCGCCCAGCTTGAACAGCCCATGTGCGAAACGTGTGCCGTACCTTGAAGGGACTCGCAAAGCGCCTATAAATGGAAGGCGGACCTGGCCTCCATGGGTGTGCCCTGCAAGAACCAGCCGTGCTGCAGGACGCTCCGCCAGCTCCTCAAAGGCTTCGGGGGCATGGGTCAGCACAAGTGCAAATGCACTGTCGGGGACGCCCTTGAAGCTGGCATCCAGGTCCGCATGCCCAAAGTACGGGTCGTCCGTGCCCACAACCCAGAACAATTCATCAGCACGGCGAAAAAACATGCTTTCATTGATGAGAACAGCGGCCCCAGCCTCACTGCGCACCCGTGCATACCACTTCGCAATCTCTGCTTTGGTGGAAAAGACCCGATGTTCCCAGTTGCCCGGGACAGTCACAACGGGAGTCCTTGTCCTGGCATGCAGCCCGGCAAGAAATGCGAGACACGAGTCGATGTCGCGCTCTCTGTCGATCAGGTCGCCCGTGATGACAACCAGGTCCGGAGTACCGGCAGAGGCAAGGGCGAGAAGGCGCGCCTGCAGTCGCGGCTTGCGCCGGAAATGCAGGTCAGACAGTTGCAGGATCCTGATCCCGTCAAAGGCCCGGGGTAGCTCAGGCAAGGTCACTTCCAGCTCAACCACGGCAACGTGGAAGGGCTCTATCAGGAATCCATCCACAAGACTGGCAGCACCGACTCCGGCCGCCAGAACTCCTGCTAACTCTGCTGTTTTCCTTCTATCCATGGACAACCAACCTCCCGGCTCGAGTATAGCGGATGGTGGCTTCCACGCAATGAGCAGGGCTCCTATGCCTGCGCTAGTACCGCAAACCCCTGCAGGACGGCAAACAAAAAGGGCAGGACTAAGCGCCCTGCCCTCAACACACAACGTGGTCTGTGCTAGTCGATGGAAAGAATCACACCATCCTGCACAAGAACGGAGGTGGAGCTGATCTTATCGAACAGGTTGTCGCCCACCTTCACCTCTACCGTCCCCTCGAGGGCACCCTGTACGTACACCGAACCAAGCTCCAACTTGGCTACTTCGGCCTTTTTTGCCTCGAGGTCCATGACCATCTGCTCCTGCTTGGCCTTTTCTTCCTGCAGCTGAGCCTTGACAAGGTCGTCATACTGCCCTCCGACTCCGCCCCGCAGGATGACTTGCGACAGCGAGGACTTTATCTTCTCGACACTCTGTTTGGAAGCAGCCAGCGCTCCCTCCAGCTCCTTGAGATAACTGTCCTTAAACTGCTGCGTGACAACTGTCTTGACGAGTACGTTCTGCTTCATCCAAACGCTGTTTGGCATTGACTCTATGACTCCTCTCCAACGCCACGGCTTGCTTGTTCGCCGCTCGTGCTGACTATTTCCACTGTGGCATTGTGTCCTGCCTTGACCGAGGCAGCTCTTACAATCGTACGAATCGCCTGTGCAGTGTGACCCTGTTTGCCAATCACTCGCCCAGCGTCCTTCTCGTCGACCCTAACCTGATAGGTGACCGACTGGTCGCCGCCGCCAACTTCGTCGACGAGAACGTCATCCGGGTTGTCTACCAGTGCCCGTACAATAATCTCAACAAGCTCTTTCATGAGATGACTGTCGTTGCAGAGAGCGACGCCTGTCAGGCCTTCGCGTCTGAAGTGAGCCTCTGCCAGAGGCCCGTGCGTTTCAGTAGATTCCGGACTGAGTCCGTGGGCTGGGCACCCAATCCCAGCCAGTACGCCACACGTTCCTCGTTGACCTCGATCTTCGGTTCCTTGGTCATAGGATCGTAGTAGCCCAGAGTTTCTATCACAGCACCGTTCGTAGGTTTCTTTCGGTCGAGTACGACAAACCGATAGTGTGCTTGGTGCTTGGTCCCTGTTCTTGCCAGCTTGATGCTTACCATGTTTCCTCCTGTTGCCTGCGTGCGATTATCAAAACCTGGGCAAACCAAGACCGCCAGCATGCTTGTTGCCGGCCATCCTAGCCATACGACTGAACAATTCAAATTGCTTGAGCATCCGGTTGATCTCACGAACGTCCACTCCTGCGCCGCGGGCGATACGCCGTTTGCGGGAAGCATTGAGGATCGCAGGATTGCGCCGCTCCACATCAGTCATCGAATCAATGATGGCCATGAATCTCTTTGCCAGGCCCTCGTCAACCACTGCCCCTGACGGAACCACTGCGCTGGGAAGGCTCTCAAGCATTTTATTTATACCACCAACTCGCCCTATTTCAAGGAGCTGCTCACGCAGATCATAAAGGTCAAATCTGCCACTCTGCACTTTTCTGGCAACGTTCGCAGCATTCGCCTGCGTTTCGGCCTCACTGTACCGCTTTAGAAGGCCGTCCATGTCGCCATATCCAACGATGCGGGCAGCATGGCGTTCCGGGACGAAGTAGTCCAGGTCCTCAAGGTGTTCGCCTACTCCGATATAGCGGATGGGTTTGCCGATGGCCTCCTTGAACGACAGTACCGCGCCACCCTGCGCTGGTGAGTCGAACTTCGTGAAGATCGCACCCGTGAGAGGAGCGACCCTGTCAAAGCTTTGTGCAAGCGGAATAGCCTTCGAACCAATCATGGCATCCAGTACAATAAGGGTTTCGTCGGGATAGTACAGTCTGCCGACCTTCTCCAGCTCCTCCATCAGCTGCGTATCAAACTCATGACGGCCTTGTGTATCCAGAAGCAACACATCCAGACTCTTGTCGCGTGCCCAGCGGTCTGCTCCCTGGAGAAGCTCCTCCACGCTGCCGAACGACCCACCATAGAAAGAAACGTCTGCATCGGTTGCCAGTTTTTGCAGCTGCTCATAGGCGGCCGGCCGGCCGAAATCTCCGGGAATCAGGAGAGGATAGTGTCCTTCCTTCTTGAGAAGCAGGGCGAGTTTCCCAAGCGTAGTCGTCTTCCCCGAGCCTTGAAGGCCAACGAGCATGACCCGAAATGGAATGTGCGTTAGAGCAATCCCTTTTCCGCCCTGGCCGCCGAGCGTATGCGTCAACTCTTCATAGAGAACCTTGATGACCTGGTCCCCGGGAGACATACTCTTCAGGACCTTTTCATCAAGACACGCCTCGCGAGTTCTCGCGATGAAGGTCTTGACGACGCGGTAATCGACATCCGCCCCAAGCAGGGCTATCTTTACCTCGGCCAGAGCCGCGTCAATATCACCCTGCGACAGGAGTCCCTTCCGGTGCAGCCCGTCAAAAACATCACCAAATGCCTTTCTTACTGACTCGAACACGTACCGTGCCTACAGCTCGTGTGAAAAGTTGCGCGTGTTCCGATTGACCAGCTTCTCAAACAGTTCTTTCAGTTCCTCGAGCGTCTGCTGTCCTTCCGGAGTGTGCGGCTGACCACAGCACTGGTCTATTTTGGCTATGATCTTGCGGAACATCGCAGCGTTCTTCTTGTAGTTGGCAATCAGCTGCAACTTTGCCTCACACCGCCTCATGCGGCCAAGAGACCGGCGGATGTGATCATGCACCGCCTGCCGGGAGATACGCAGCTTGCGCGCCACCTCAGCGCCTGAATAGTCTGGCTGGATGTACAGTTCCAGCACGCCGAGTTCTTTGTTGGTGAGCAACCCCGAATAGAACTCAAGCAGTTCGGCAATTTCCTCCTTGCGCTTGATCTTTTTCTCGTGGCCCGGAGTGATGTGTGCTTTTTCTCTCGCCTTGTTCTGCATGCTTCAACTCCTATACGGAATGTTGTGGACTTACGCGTTTGCCTGTGTTCATGCTCAATCTGACAGCAACATCATGTTCACAAGTTCATCTTTGTCAAATGGTTTTATGCTCTCAAGACCTTCACCATTGCAGACGAGCTTGATGGGAATGTGCAACTCTCTGGCGATGCTTACGATACTGCCTCCCTTGGCGCCGGAATCAACCTTGGTGAGAATAATCCCCGAAACCGGTACCGCCTCGCTGAATGCACGAGCCTGCATCAAGGCATTTTCCCCTGTAGTTGCGTCAATGACGAGAAGACACTCGGAGAGCGGCAGTCCGAACTTCGATTCAATCACGCGCACAACTTTCTGGAGTTCTGCGGTAAGGTTCTTCTTGTTCTCCAGACGCCCGGCGGTATCAATCAGTACCAGATCCACATGGTCTGCAATGCCCTTCTGAAGCCCGTTAAACACAACACTGGATGGATCCTGACCCTCGACGGACCGCATGACGGGAACTCCCACCCGATCCCCGAGAATGGCAAGCTGGTCAACTGCCCCGGCACGGAACGTGTCCGCAGCAATGAGCAGGACGCTGAGACCCTGAGCCTTCAGCATGTTTGCCAGTTTTGCGATCGAGGATGTCTTGCCAACACCGTTTACTCCGGTGACTAGGATGATGGCCGGGTTGCCAGAGGTATGAAGTGTGGTGTCGAGGTCGAGGATTGACGTCAGCCTCGTCCGGATTCGTTCGATGACTTGGTCGGCGGTTGGTCGTCCCAGCAGGCTTGTTTTGTGTACCTCCTGAAGGATCGCAAGGGTTGTGTCAATATCGATGCCGGCATCGATCAGGAGTTCTTCCAGTGTATCCCAATTCGCTACCTGCTCCCGCGGCTTCCCTCCATCATGGCGTACACCTGCAAGGCCCGCGGCGGCCGGCATGTCCGCAAGGTTTGCCGACGGTGATGACTGGCTGGCGCTTACCTGGTCCCCACCAAACAGTTGCCTGACGCGCGATAGAAAACTCACGGCACCGACTCGCCCTGGTGCGGATGTTCGGCGAGAAACGCTTCGTAAGCAGCCCTGGCAGCCTCTTCTTCAGCCCGTTTCTTCGATGAGCCTCGCCCTTCCCCATACAGTACGCTCCCGACGTACACGCGCGACGTGAACAAGTCGGTGCCGTCGTCAACATGAGCGACTTCAGTCGCGTAGGTAGGCAGAAGACGAACACCCCGCTGCGTTTCCTCCTGGAGGGCAGTCTTATGGTCCAGAATCGCCCCACTGTGGAGGTCGGCAATCGCCCGATGGAATGCCGTGCTGACAAATCGTTCCGCAGCATGCATGCCTTTGTCAAAGTAGAGCGCCGCGACAAGTGCCTCAAACCCGTCAGCAAGAATTGCAGGCTTCCGCTCATCGCGCAGCTTGTCCTCACCCTTGCCAAGCAGCAGGTATCTGTCCAGTCCCAGTTCCAGTGCACGGTCGTACATGCCCTGCTCCTTGACCAAAGCTGCACGCATCTTCGACAGGTCCCCCTCGTTTGCCTCAGGAAACTCCAGAAACAAGAGTTTGGCAACGATAAAATTGACGATGCCGTCGCCCACGAACTCCAGTTTTTCGTTGGATGTGTAGCTGTGATGCTCGCTGGCGAACGAACTGTGCGTCAAGGCAACGACAAGGTACCGGATGTTGCGGAATTGCACGGGGAGCGTCTTGTTGAACTCCTCCGCCCGCTCCATCACAAATGCGCTGGTATTCTCCTCCCTCGGAACCACGATTCGGTGAATCGCCGTTCTGCGAGCCTGTTGAGAGTTCTTTGTCATTTCCACAGCCCCGTCAGCTCTCCGATGAGACCCTGGTCGTTGACATCCTTGGCAACCCGGATGGCATGATAGATGGCAGTTGCGTCCGACCTTCCGTGACAGACAATGCTGATACCCTTGACACCCAGCAGGGGGACGCCTCCATACTGGCTGTAGTCCAGCCTGTCTTTGACAAGATGCATGCTGTCATGTGCAATCGCTCCGCCCACCTTGCCCTTGAAGGAACTGCTCAGGGAACTTTTCATCATGGCGAACAATGCCTCGGCCGTACCTTCAACGGTCTTGAGGAATACATTGCCCACGAAGCCGTCGCAGACCACCACATCGGCTGCATGTCGAAAGACGTCTTTGGGCTCCACATTCCCAACAAACCCTGTGAGTTTGGCCCTGAGCACCTTATGCGCTTCTATTATTCTCGCGGAGCCTTTTTCCTGCTCCTCGCCGATATTCAGCAGACCCACCGATGGCATCTGTTTCCCCGTGAGCACCCGGCAGTACACCTGCCCCATGCGGGCGAACTGCAGGATGTTCTCCGAGGTGCAGTCAGCAACGGCTCCTGTGTCAATCACATAGCTCGGGTCTCCAGCCAATGTTGGCACAGCCGTTATCAACCCGGGGCGAAGGACCCCCCGAATCCGCCCGAGGACGACCAGAGAGATTGCCATCTGCGCGCCCGTACTGCCGGCCGATACAATCGCCTCGCACTTTCCGTCAGCCACAAGTTTGATGGCCTGGTAGAGCGAAGAATCTCTATGGGTCCGGAGTATCTGTGCAGGGTGGTCATGAAACGTGATGACTTGCGTCGTGGGGACTACTTCACTGTCAAACGTCTGGCCCCGATACTGGGTCAGTTCCTGCGTGATAGCCGGCTCATTTCCGACAAAGACGGCAGTAACCCCGAGCTTGCGGGCAGCTTCAACGCCGCCCTTGACAATCTCATGGGGGGCGTAGTCGCCCCCCATGGCATCGATTGCTACCTTCATATGCTAGGCAGCAGGTTTCTCCTTCTTCTGTTCCTGCTTGACCACAAGTTTGCCGTCATAGTACCCGCAGTACGGACACACGTGATGCGCTCGGATCAGCCGATTGCAGTGTCCACAGTGGATAAGCTCACCCTGTCTGTTGCGAAAGCGCATCTTGACCTTGCTGTATCGGTTGCCCTTTCTGCTGTGGGTGATTTTCTTTTTCGGATTAGCCATTCAACTTCCTCCTGAACAGAGTCACTGGACAACAATATTAACGACTTTCCCCTTGATTGCAACAACACGCTTGACAATGCGTCCTTCGGTATACCTGCGAACGAAGTCCTGAGCAAGTGCGCTGGCTTTGAGCTCATCGTCCGAAGAATCGAAAGAAACCAGCATGGTCCCGCGTACCTTGCCATTCACCTGCACGGCAACTTCGATTTCACTCTCTACTAGCTTGCTCTCGTCCCATGACGGCCAAGGCTGTCGGTGAATGCTCTCCGCGTTGCCATAGTCCTTCCACAGTTCCTCTGTGATATGAGGTGCAAACGGCGCAAGGACAACCAGCATGGTGCGCATGGCCTCCTGCCATTCCCGGCTTGACAGCACACCCTCATCGCTGCGTACTGTTTCCGACAGGAAGTTGAAGTACTCCATAAACGCCGCGACAGCTGTGTTGAACTTGAACCTTTCGATATCCTCAGTAATGCGTCTGACCAGTTTGTTTATCTGAAGTGCGAGTTTCGGGACAGGAGCGTCGATGAGCCCACCGCGGGAAGCATCGACGGTTCGCTGGGCTAGCTCCCAGACCCTCTTGATAAAGCGATGGGCTCCTGAGATTCCCTCCTTGGACCAACTCACCTCCTGCTCGAATGGCGCCATGAACAACTCATACAGCCGCAGTGTGTCGGCACCATACTGCTCCACGACCTCGTCTGGCGTAATGACATTGTGCCTGCTCTTGCTCATCTTCTGGCCGTCGTAGGAAAGCAGCATGCCTTGGTTCATGAGGCGAGCAAAGGGTTCCTTGAATCCTATGAGTCCCGCGTCATACATCACCTTGGTCCAGAACCGCGAGTACAAGAGATGCATAACCGCGTGCTCGGCGCCGCCGACGTACAGGTCCACCGGCAACCAGTAGTCCACGGCTTTGCGGTCAAAGGGTGCCGTAGCCAGGTGCGGGCTGGTGTAGCGAAGTTCATACCAAGAAGAACAGGCAAAGCCGTCCATCGTATCCGTCTCGCGGGTCGCAGGACCGCCGCACACTGGACACGTCGTCTGAACCCACTCCTTGATGCGTGCAAGCGGCGACTCTCCTGTGCCACTCGGTTCGTAGCTGTCCACGTCAGGCAGCAGCACGGGGAGCTGGTCGTCGGGAACCGGCACAGTTCCACACACAGGACAGTGGACCATTGGAATGGGCGCGCCCCAGTAACGCTGACGGCTGATGAGCCAATCGCGCATGTGGTAGTTGGTCCTTGGCTGAGCAAACCCCTGTTCCTTGCCCGTCTCGACCATCGTAGCATAGGCGGCATCACTGCCAAGACCGTCGAACGCGCCGGAATGGACAAGGGTCCCGCGGTCGGCATATCTGTCCTGCCACGCCGAAGTATCGTAGCTGACCTGCGGCCAAGTGATGACTTGTCGTATCTCAAGTCCGTACTTTTGCGCGAAAGCGAAGTCCCGCCCATCATGTCCCGGGACTGCCATGATTGCACCTGTGCCGTAGCCCATGAGAACGTAATCAGCAATCCAGACTGGGATTTTCTCGCCCGAATACGGGTTAACTGCAAATGCCCCTGTGAAGACGCCGGTCTTTTCCTTTTCTGTGGAGAGGCGGTCGATTTCGGTCTTGCCTCTGCTGACCGCGACGTATGCCTCTACCTCAGCTCGCTGGGCTTCTGTGGTGATTTCACCGACGAGAGGATGCTCCGGAGCCAGCACAACGAAGGTCGCCCCCATGATCGTGTCCAGACGTGTCGTGAAAACGGTCACGGAGTGTGCTGAGCCATCCCGCCCAGGAATAAGCTCGAAGACAACGTCAGCTCCGACTGACTTGCCTATCCAGTTTCTTTGCATGGTCTTGATGCGTTCCGGCCAATCGACCGTGTCTAGGTCGTCAGCCAGGCGGTCAGCGTAGTCGGTTATCTTGAAGAACCACTGGTTCAGCTTCTTCTTTTCGACGGGTGTTCCACACCGCCAGCAGCGGCCCTCGATGACTTGTTCATTCGCGAGGACGGTCTTACAGTTTGGGCACCACCATTGCTCGGACTCCTTCTGGTACGCAAGACCCCTCTTGTAGAGCAGCAGGAAGAACCATTGAGTCCACCGGTAGTACTCCGGCTCCGAAGAGTTGATCTCTCGGTCCCAGTCATACGAGGTCCCCAGTAGCTTGAGCTGGCGCTTGAAGTTCGCGGTGTTCTTCTGCGTGATCTCGCGCGGGTTTTTCTTGAGCCGGATCGCCTCGTTTTCGGCCGGCAAGCCAAACGCGTCCCATCCCATAGGATGAAGAACATTGTACCCCTTCATGCGGTAATAGCGACTTATCACGTCGGTCGGAATGTAGTTGCGGCAGTGGCCCACATGCAAACCATCTCCGGAAGGATAGGGGAAGTAGTCCAGGCAATAGAGCTTCGGCTTCTCAGACGTATCCTCCGTGCCGTAGGCCTTGTAAGCCTCCCAACGGTCCTGCCACCTTGGTTCAATCTCGTGGAAATCGTACTCCTTCATTGTCCACCCCAAATGTGAAGACCTCTGGTGCCTGGCACCAACGCATTCACAATGTGAACGTTGGCATCCATCACGGCTGTAGGCGTTCCATGTCGCGCGGAAACAGAGCTGCCTCGCGCAGATTCGTAAGTCCAACCAGCTGCATCACGAAACGCTCCAGGCCTATGGCGAATCCACCATGGGGAGGCATCCCAAACCGGAACGTCTCAAGGTAGCCAGCAACAGCATCCTGTGTCATTCCTCGCGCCTCAAGCGCCCGCGCATAGTCGTCAAAGCGGTTGAGCCGCTGTCCTCCCGTGACAAGCTCGGTCCCGCGGAACAGGAGGTCGAACGAGTTGGAGTACCTCGGGTCCTTCGGGTTGGGGGCTGTGTAGAACGGACGCTTGACCATGGGGTACCCGGTGACAAACACAAAGTCCGAGTCATGCACTTCCTTCGCCCACTCACCTATCCACTTTTCATGCTGCGGCGCCAGGTCAGGTTCCCCTCGGCAGTCCTCGCCCTTGTGTTCGTAGATCCACTGCTGTGCGTCGGGAAAGTAGACATGCGGAAACACTTCGGGGGCAAGTGGCATGCCCACGTGTAACAGTTCCAGTTCCCTGGAACAGTGGCCAGCCATGTACGACAGCATCCCCCGGATGACATCCATTAGCACTGCCATGACCGTCGTATGGTCCTTGATGAATCCCATCTCGGCATCCAGACTGACGTATTCGTTCAGATGCCGGACGGTCTGATGAGGCTCTGCCCGGAACACCGGGCCGATCTCATAGACACGCTCAAAGACTCCAACCATGATCTGTTTGTAGAACTGAGGGCTCTGTGCCAGGTACGCCTGCCTGCCAAAATAGTCGATGGCAAACACGTTCGCTCCGGACTCGGAAGCCGTTCCGATAATCTTAGGCGTCGTGACCTCCGTGAATCCTTGGGCGTCAAGAGCCTCGCGGAATCCATGGGCGGCCGCTGCGCTGAGTCTAAAGATAGCCTGCTTGGATGGTGCGCGCAGTCCGACCATTGCATGGTCGAGGAAGGTATCCAGGTGTGCATTGATAACCGGCTTGTTGATGGGAAACGGCAGCGCGTCCGTAACGGCGGACAACACAATGAACGTCGGATTGTGAATCTCGAAGCCACCCGCGGCCTGGGGCTCGACGGCTACCATTCCCTCGACCTCGATAACGCTTTCGGCCAGCAGTCCATCTAGGGAAGCTATAGCCTCTGGTGCCTCAACGACAATCTGGCAAATACCAGAACGGTCACGCAAGTGAACAAACACCATGCCGCTTCCCAACCTTCGAATGCGGTGCATCCATCCGGCCAGCCGTACCCGCTCGCCGGCGTGAAGCGCGAGTTCGCTACTCAACACACGATCCATCTCGACCTCCAGATATGACAATGGGCGCTCGCAGGACAACCGCCCGGGACCGGCCCTCGAAGACTAGGTAAGGTTACTTCTCGAGGGGCACCCTGTCAACAGGAGTCTGTCTGCCCGCCCATGGTGCGGGCCCGTCCTCGCCAGCAAGTGGCCGACTCACATTCCACGCGCGATGACGTGGCATGACCCATTCAATTACATTGAACGGCTTGAAGCCAATGGTACACTCTTTTTGATATCGCGTGGGGAGTATACCCTGCTCAAGTGAGGTAGTAATGGCATCGAGAGACCAGACAATGAAGCTTGTTGACGGTCGCACTCTAGCATTTGCAGACCTGGGTGACCCTGCCGGGGCGCCCGTGTTCGTTTTCCCAGGTCTTGCCGGTTCCCGTCTCGAGGCAGCCATCCTTGAGAGTGCAGCACTCACGGTTGGGGTGCGTCTCATAGCACCTGACCTTCCAGGCTGTGGGTTGTCGGAACCCAAGCCTTCACGTACCTTTTCAGACTGGCCCGAGGACATGGTCCAACTAGCATCACATCTGCGGCTGTACGAATTCGCTATCCTTGGTATTTCCGCCGCCAGTCCTCTGGTCATTGCCTGTGCAGACCGCATTGCAGATCGATTGACCGCTGCAGGCATAGTATCCCCGATGGCACCTCTTGCCGGCCCTTTCACCGGTACCTCGATGGCGCCCGGACTGAGCAGACTGATGCTGTCGAGCTCTCGAACGGCCTGGACTGCCAGGCGTGCCCTCGAGCGCGTCGAACAGCAGGCGCGTACGAACGTCGCTGCGCTTCTGGACCACGTCGCCGCGCAGTGCGCAGACGTCGACAGACTCATTCTGGACGAACCGCAGGTCAGAGAAGTGCTTAGAGACAGCCTCATCGATACATTTCGCCAAGGGTCGGTAGGGCCAGGTCAGGAACTGGTTCTGCTCAGGCACTCATGGCACATCGCCTGGAAGCAGGTGGCCTTTCCTGTGCAACTGTGGCATGGACGGCGAGACACGCTGACGCCACCGTCGATGGCTGAGGAACTGGCAGCCCTGCTGCCCCATACCCTTACGCGGTGGTATCCCGATGGAGGCCACAGCATCCTGGTCGTGCACGCGCAAGAGATACTCCATCAGCTCATTGGGAGTGGAAACGTGACACATGCCGACGCGACTGTGACGCCACGAGCCCATGCACCTGAGTAAATGGAATGTGAAATGCGCCGTCTGTAGGCGGACCACTATGGAGTCTGTGCTTCTAGGCGCTGCTATCGCGGCCTGGCTTTTTATGCCTGGTGTTCTTGTTCCAGTGAATACCGGCGGCCCACCCCCGCGGCCATCGACTCTCTATCGGTATTGAGTAGCGCAGATTCTATCCTTGTGGTTGCACCGCACCCTGATGACGAATGCATTGCCACCTCCGGTGTCATCAGGCGCGCACTTGCTGCAAGAGCCAAGGTCCACGTTGTCTATCTGACCTATGGGGACAACCATGAGCTGGCTTACTGGGCCACGCACCTGGTGCCGGCACTGACCCCCGAACAGTTCAGGTCGCTCGCCGAAACGCGGCATGCGGAAGCAGTAGCCGGCATGACGTCGCTGGGCCTTTCCAGTGACTCCCTGACCTTCCTCGGCTACCCCGACTCCGGTACGCTGCATATCTGGTTCACCACTTGGCAGCCGGGTAGCGGTCTGCTGCATGAGGCTACAGGCACCAGGTCTGTGCCATATGCAGATGCCCTTGACCCCGGTGCTTTATACAACGCCGCTTCCATGCTTCAGGACATGGAAACGGTTATCAAAGCAGCCCGACCAACGGTTGTTTTCTTTCCTTCTCCGCTCGACCTTAATGTGGACCATCAGGCGGCGTATCTCATCATGACAGCGGCGCTGCATGACCTTGCCTTGAACCCCGTGCGCTACACCTACCTGGTTCATGAGGTCAGGTTTCCCTGGCCCCGGGGCTACTATCCTACCATGAGTCTCGATGCTCCGCCGTTCGTCGCCGCGCTGCCCCTGCACGAGTGGACAAGTGCTCTCTCTCCGGCGGAAGTGTCGGAGAAGCATGCGGCGACGCTGCTCTACCGTAGCCAGATCGAGGTAAGCTCGGCACTTCTTGAGAGCTTTTCACGTCGCAATGAGTTGTTCATTGAGGACGACTCCTCCCCGCTCACCGCGGCCCTCGTTCCGTTCATTCTTATTCCTGCAGAGGACGCCATTGAGCGGTCGGGAGAGGAGCGTGCTCCACAGTCCGTTTCAGCAAGCAGGCCCGACGCAACCACCCTGCGACTGCTGCTCTCCTTTGCCACTCCACCTACCGAGGATGCAGTGGCCGAGCTTTCCGTCTTTCCCATGACCCCCGGACATGCCTTTGCCCAGGAACCAAAACTGGTCATCACGCTTCGGCATGGCCGGGAATCCGCAACAGTGGATCTGGTCACAGGGCGGCCCGTCACGCGGTCAGTTGTGGTGAATGACGTCGGCTCGGACACGACTATTGACATTCAGCTGCCAGAGGCAGTCGCAGCAACGCAGCTGATGATTCATGTGCGGGCCGGCTTCCAGGGACTTGCGCTGTACAGCAGTCCGTGGCAAGTTCTCGGTCTCTCGGTTCACTGATGGAGTAGGTCATCACGAAAAACGAAACGGCTCTGGCTGCCCAGAGCCACTTTCATCGTCGGTCCGCCACGCATCCATCCGCGAGCGAGCACTTAACCGCACTGTGTCCGCCTCTTACTCAGCGCAGTGTGCAAGTACCTCGTCAATGTCGGGCAGTTCTGACACCGGGTATACCTTGACCCAACGAACTGTTCCAGAAGGGTCTATCAAGACGTTGGCGCGTTCAGAGTAGCCCTCCACGTCCCGGAACAGACCGTACTGAAGTGCTACCCCGCCGTGCGGCCAGAAGTCAGACAACAGCGCAGTCTGCGAGATTAGCAACTGCTTGGCCCACGCATTCTTGGAAGGAACTGCATCGATGCTCATTCCAAGTGCAACCGTGTTGAGCCGTTCAAAGTCAGCGAAGTGCGCTTCAAGCGACTTCATCTGCTCTGCACACACCTTCGTCCAAGCAAGGGGATGCCACGACAGCAGTACGTTTTTGCCACGATAGTCAGCAAGATGAATCGGATGATTCCGGTTATCATTCAGTGTGAAATCAGGGGCCGTGTCGGCCACTGCTATACGTCTGGCCTGTTCCATCTGGACCTCCTTTGTTTGTGCCGACTGCATCGGCAGTCCTAACGCTCCAAGTATGCGCTGCACCAGCGCCGTGTCAACCTGCAATCATGGACAGACTGCGACGTCCCGGGCACCACCTGATGGGTGATACCAGGTGTAAGCTGACAAGTCACCTTGTCCAGTCGGTGAAGTGTTGCTTCTCAAATCAGGTGCCAATACGCAGGGCTTTGCTATACTGACACCGTGAGCCCCTCGAACTGCGTCCGACATAAACGTGAGGCGCCGTGTCGTCCAGATGTCATCGACCTGACGACTGTGGAGCGGATCCAGGCCAAGGTCCTGGGCTGGTACGCCAAGCATGGCCGGGGCTTTGTGTGGCGCACACCAAGTCCCGACCCTTACGTAGTGCTCGTGTCAGAGGTCATGCTACAACAAACGCAGACTGCACGGGTCCAGGAGAGGCTCCCCCGGTTCCTCGACCAGTTCCCTGATTTCGCTGCGCTGGCTGCTGCAGACAACGCGACGGTGATTCGTGCGTGGCAAGGCATGGGCTACAACAACCGGGCGCTTCGCCTGCGTGACTGCGCCAGAGTCGTCGTCCAGCAGTATCAGGGTTCACTGCCGGGCCGGCGCCTCGACCTGGAACAGTTGCCTGGCCTTGGGCCGTATACTGTCGGAGCCATCCTCTCGTTTGCCTTTCACCGAGATACAGTGGTACTCGACGTCAACATCCGTCGGCTCTACAGCAGATTGTTCCTGTCCCTTGCAACGACCACAGACACGATGCCGGAGCCTCTGCTTCGCCATGTAGCAGAACAGACATACCCGCGCGGGAGAAGCTCCGATTGGCATCAGGCATGCATGGATATCGCTGCTGAGTTCTGCACCGCGCACGGTCCAAGGTGCCTCTTTTGTCCTGTTGCCGAGACATGCTGTTCAGCATTCAGGCTCGTGGAGGCGGTTGCGCCACGTGTCGCCGAACCATCCCACCGTGGAAGGCCCAACAGGATTTGGAGGGGACGCGTTGTAGAGATGCTCCGTGGTCTTCCGCCAGGCGAAGTTCTGGATCTGCCCGCACTCATGGACCGTCTGCTGGAAACGCCCAATGAGAACGACACCCCATGGCTAGAGTCTATCATTGCAGCACTGGTCCGCGACGGTATCGTGGAATTCGGTCCCCATGGTCAGGCCATCAGACTTCGGTCCTGAACGCCTTGCTGTGACAGGGCCTGGGGGCTGCGCAGACAGAAAGTGGACAGATGTGGGCTGTTTCAGTGCACCTGCCATTGACGCATCCTTCAGTCAGGGTATATCTATTGTCGCAGGTCCAGAAACACGATCCGGCCGCGCATTGGGCTGCCGGAGAGAGGGGGAACAATGGAACAGGTACGCAAGATTCTGATTATCCTGTCCACGGCCGAGCGCGACAAAGCCATGGCCGGGCTGATGCTTGCCAAGAATACACAGGAGAATCACTGGTTTGACGAGGTTCGAGTTGTTCTGTTTGGCCCTGTGGAGCGTCTCCTGTCCGAGGACAAGGAGATAGCCGACCTGGGAAGGGATGTCTTCAAGATCGCGGCTCGTCCTGTTGCCTGCAAGGCCTTCGCGGATGACAAGCCCGTGAGCGAAAGTCTGCGCAACCTCGGTTGTGAGATCGAACAGGTCGGAGGAATCATTGCGGAATACATCCGGAACGGGTTTGTTCCGCTCGTGTTCTAGGTTGCTCGAACTATTTCCAGCCAGCTGACAATCGCCCCGGTTTGCACCGGGGCGATTCTGCTATTCCCCGGCCGTCCCACTCCGTTCGCATAGTTCAAGCAGCACCCCGTGCGTGGCCTTCGGGTGGACAAAGGCAATGCGCGTCCCTCCGGCCCCGCGGCGCGGAACCTCATCGATCAAGCGGACACCTCTCGCCTTCAGTTCCTGAAGGGCCGCTTCAATGTCGTCTACACGAATCGCAATATGGTGCAATCCTTCGCCGTGCTTCTCGATGAATCCGGCGACTGTACTCTGACCGCTCATTGGTTCAAGCAGTTCAATCTCGGTTTCGCTGATGGGAAGGAAAGCCGTCCTGACACCCTGGTCCACCACCTCTTCAATACCGTGTAGCTCAATACCCAGCATCTCCTGCCAGAAAGCCAGCGATTCTCCGAGATTGCTAACAGCAATGCCAATATGGTCTATGTTCGTGAGCTTCATGGTTTCCTCCAGTACTGTTCGAACACCGTGTCAACCACCGTATACGGGTCAGAGTGCCGGTTTGCCACCTCGTCCAGCTTTTCCTGCAGCACAGGCTGGTCCAGCTCGTGCTGCAAATCCTCGGAAAGACGCGCCCGCAGGATTTCAAGAACATCACGGCGCGCCATGCTGGCCTTTGCCTCAGCCAGTTTCCCTGAGTGCTCGAGAAAGGATTTATGCTGTCCGATGGCCTCGATGATACTCTCGATACCCTGGTTCAACTCTGCCGACACCTTGAGGACAGGCGGATGCCATTCCCTCTCGTCCGACAGCTGCACTATAGAGGCTACCTGAGCGGCCGTCCGATCCGCTCCGTCGCGGTCTGCCTTGTTCACGACGAAGACATCCCCGATCTCCATGATGCCTGCCTTCATTGCCTGAATCTCGTCACCCATTCCAGGAGCCATGACGACGACCGTTGTGTAAGCGACATCATGGACGTCAACCTCGGATTGGCCTGCCCCCACGGTCTCGACAAGAACCCAGTCGAAGCCGGCAGCATCGAGTACGCGGCTTGCCATCCTCGTTGCACGACTTATTCCACCCAGAGACCCCCGCGTCCCCATGCTTCGAATATACACGTTCGGCGACAGTGCCACGTCAAACATCCGCACACGGTCACCCAGAATCGCACCACCCGAAAACGGACTCGTCGGGTCAACCGCAAGAACTCCGACCTTGCGCTTTCCCGTGGCCATGAGCGCAGCCATCCTCGAAACGAGTGTGCTTTTCCCGACTCCGGGGGAACCTGTAAGACCAACGATGTACGCTCTGCCAGTGCTTGGGTAGATACCACGTATCAGTTCAGCGGCACGCGGGTCATCATTCTCGACCCAGGAGATACCGCGCGCAACGGATCGTATGTCACCAGCCAGCACCCCGGCGCGAACGTCCACGTACCTACGCTTCCCTGTTTACGTGCGTACGTATATACTCAACGCTTGTCGCCAGTGGCGTTCCCGGCCCGAAGACCTCCTCGATTCCGTGCGCCTTGAGGAAAGGAACGTCTTCATCAGGAATGACGCCGCCTCCTACAACGAGAACGTCGCCCATACCCTTCTCCCGCAAGAGGTCAACGACTTTTGGAAACAGCGTGTTGTGGGCACCTGAAAGGCAGGACAGAGCAACGACATCCACGTCCTCCTGCCGCGCGACTTCGGCAATCTGTTCGGGAGTGCGACGGATCCCCGTGTAAATCACCTCCATTCCTGCTTCCATGAAAGCCCTCGCCAGCACCTTGGCGCCACGATCGTGCCCGTCCAGACCTGGCTTCGCTACCAGCACTCTAATCTTGTGTTCCATGGACCCTCCTAGAACGACGCGTCTGACTCGTACTCGCCAAAGACAGAGCGCAGGACATCACAGACCTCTCCAAGCGTTGCATACGCATCGACGGCTTCGATGACACCAGGCATCAGGTTCGCGTTCCCCTCCGCAGTTTGCTTGAGCCGCGCAAGTGCCGCCTGGACCTTGGCACCATCGCGTCCAGCTTTCATGGCCGCCAACTCCCCACGGCGTTTCTCGTACAGCGCAGAATCAATGTGCATTAGATTCCTGGCAGGCTTCTCATCGACCTGGAACCTGTTGACTCCCACAATGATACGCTTGCCTGACTCAATCTCGAGCTGATACTGGTAGCTGGCCTTTTGAATTTCCTGCTGAATGAACCCGTTCTCGATTGCCTTGACCGCTCCCCCGAGCTCGTCGATCTTGGTGATGTACTTCCAAGCCTCTTCTTCAATGCGGTTCGTCATTGCCTCGATGTAGAAACTTCCGGCAAGCGGGTCTACTGTGTCCGTTACACCCGATTCGAAACCAATGATCTGCTGCGTCCGCAGGGCGATGCGCACCGAATCCTCCGTTGGCAGCGACAGGGCTTCGTCCCGGCTGTTTGTGTGAAGGGACTGGGTCCCTCCAAGCACGGCCGCGAGCGCCTGCAGAGTTACGCGGACAATATTGTTGTCCGGCTGCTGGCTTGTGAGGGTGCAGCCAGCCGTCTGGGTATGAAACCGCAGCATCATGCTCTTGGGGTTCTGTGCGTGGAAGCGCTCTTTCATGATGTGGGCCCACATGCGCCGGGCAGCCCTGAATTTGGCTACTTCCTCGAGCAGGTTGTTGTGAGCATTGAAGAAGAAGGACAGGCGCGCAGCAAAACTGTCCACGTCAAGTCCCGCCTTGATTGCTGCGTCGACGTACGCTATCCCGTCCGCCAGTGTGAACGCTACCTCCTGCACCGCCGTGCATCCTGCCTCGCGCATGTGATACCCGCTGATGCTGATCGTGTTCCAGTTTGGCACCTCTTTGGAGCAGTAGGCAAAGATGTCATTGGTGATACGCATGGACGGTGCGGGTGGAAAAATGTACGTCCCTCTCGAGCTGTATTCCTTGAGGATATCGTTCTGAATCGTGCCGTCCAGCTTGTCCGGACTGATGCCCCTGCGTCGTGCAAGTGCAATGTACATCGCAAGAAGGACAGCTGCGGGTGCATTGATGGTCATGGAGGTGCTCACCTGGTCAAGGGGTATGCCATCGAAGAGTACCTCAAGGTCCGCCAGCGAGCTAACCGACACTCCTACTTTGCCGACCTCGCCTTCTGCCAAAGGATGGTCTGCATCCAGTCCGAGCTGAGTCGGAAGGTCAAAAGCAATCGAAAGCCCCGTCTGCCCCTGGCCTAGGAGATACTTGTACCGCTTGTTCGATTCCTCCACCGTCGCAAAGCCCGCGTACTGCCGCATAGTCCACAGTCGGCCGCGATACATAGTCGCCTGGTATCCCCTCGTGTAGGGATACTCACCAGGAAACCCAAGGTCACGCATGTAGTCCATGTCCGCCACGTCCTCAGGCGTGTAGACAAGCCCTACATCGATACCGGACGTCGAAGCCCGGTCAGTGTATGGTTTGCTTGACTTGCCGGACTGGATCCTGTCTACACGTTCCTGCCAGACCGCCTTGGCAGCCTTCAACTTTCCAATGGTCTCCTTCTCGTACATACGATCACCTCGCCTGTAGCATGTCCGACACGGCCTCCAGGTCCCCCCCTGCAGCCGTTGTCCACCTTCCACAAAAGTATAGCAGCAAACGCCGGCGTGCAGCATTAGTGACGTAGCATGAGACACCATCTGCACATCACCCTGCCGCGATCCTTGACACCAATGGTCTGTGGGCTAGACTCTCAGCGACCATACAAAGAAAAGGAGACATCATGCCGGAACAACCAATGACGGTGTACGCAAATCTTGACCCTGAGTTTGCCGGTCTCGTCCATGATGCCGGAGAACTGGCGCTTGCTGATGGAGCACTGTCCCGGAAAACGAAGCTCCTCATTGCAATGCTCTTCGACGCGGAGCATGGCGCAACGGAGGGGGTCCAGGCGTTGGCCCGCCAAGCGTTGCAGGCAGGAGCCACCAAGCAGGAAATCGTCGAGGCACTGAGAGTTGCCGAGCACCTGTGTGGAGTGGGTTGCCTCTTCACCGCGGCCAAGGCCCTGGAAGGGGTCCTACCCTGAGCTTCAGTCTCAAACCACTACGCTGCTCTCAACCCTAAGGGTCTCCCGGTTCCACTGCGCCTGCCTGGCAGGTGAATGCACTGTGAAGGACTGTCCGGTATGGCGCCCCTGTCCGCTGTGTAGTACAGGTGGCGAAACAGACTTCACACCAGCCTCCTTCCCAGAAAAAACCTCCGTAGCAGCCGGAGGCTTTTTCATTGTGCACACGACACCTCGCCTGTCACGGCCCAACAAGAAGTGCCGCCGGATCAATCAAACAGGATTGTACTGACGTACCGGTCGGGGAAAACGGCAACAATCTCTCCGCGGGACAGCGTGCGGGCAAGTTCCATTGCTCCCCACAGCGCAGCTCCAGACGAAATGCCCGCGCTGATACCCTCCGTGCGGAAAACCTCGTGTGTCAGGTCGAAGGCAGGCGCATCCTCCGTCATGCACAATGCGTCATCCAGTCTGTCAAAAGCGAAGATTCCCGCCGTGTACGCAGCCATGTTACGCAATCCCTGGATTCTGGTCCCAGCGACAGGCTCGACTCCGACCAACCTATGCACCGGATGCTCCCGCGCGACGCATGAAACCGGCAATACCCATGAGCGTGCCGCCCGTTTCCATACCGCCTACCACGTGAGTGACGTCAGGAACGTCTCGCACGATTTCCGGTCCCGTGGTCTGTTCATGCGCACGAGGGTTCGCTTCGTTCTCAAGCTGGTTAAGACTGACAAGCGAAGGAGTCTCCTGCAACATGTGCCGCACCATCTCGATGGCAAGGTTCGTGCTACCCACACCGTCCGTCAGAACCCAGCTCGCACCACGTCGTCCTTGCTGACACGGACTCCACGCTTCCAGGAGCCGGTCTGAACGGCGCTGCTCGCGTAGTTTACCAGATACACAGGAACGTACGCCACTCCCATACATTCCAACACATTGGAACGATGATGCGCGTCCAGAATAATCATCGTGTTCCTGTCCACGACGAGGGGGTCTCGTACGACCCCGTCCCGCAGGAGGTCGCGTTCCACCGCGGCCATGTTGCCCCTCAATACCTGCCCCCGCTGCTTCAATACATCAATTAGGAGTAATGTAATGAGTAGTGTAATGTGTAATGTCCATGTTGTCCCCTTGTGCACGCGAGACCAACAAAAAAAGCCTCCCGACAGCGGGAGGCTCTGTACAGGTCATGTTCCATGACGTGCAGTTAGCGGTGCCTCCTGGTACGTGATTCACACGGACACGCGCACGCAAACATCCTTGTACTCTTCCTACGTTCATCGCCCTCGTGCGACACAGCCCGCCAACCTGACAACAAGGCGGCATGGCGAACAGCGGTGTGAGCCTAGGCACTCACTGCACCCTGCTACGATAGTCAGAAACGGCCATCTGCAAAGCCTGGAGAGCATATCCTGCGCATCGCCACTTGGACTCGGGCAGTCCATCAAGCAGACGCGAAACATACGCCATATCAAGGGTAAACGCATCTTCAACTGTC
>DHFO01000036.1 GCA_002402295.1 Caldiserica bacterium UBA4822 | reverse complement strand
CCACGCTCATCGCCTCTTCGATCAGGTCAGGATCCACTGCAACTGACAGCCGCCTCATGGTGCCCTCCTCTGGTGCCATGATCATACACCAGTGGAAGCCACCACTACACGCGAACATCCAGGGTTAGATCTCTGTACGTGTAGCAGTCCCTGGCCTGCACAAATCTCACGCGGGCTCCGTGGTCGCCCCGGTGATCACCCTCCACAGGTCCGGCCGGGCAGAGCCCTACAGGAAGCAAGTCCCCGAGACGGTCGAGCTGATCCAGTCTAGTTCAGCCAAAGTGCTTAGCGGATGGAGCTTCTGTCCCCCAGGCCCTCGTAGCCTTCAGGCATGCACAGAACAAGATCTGACCCCGCATACCCGCATACTCGTAGCCTTCAGGTATGCACGGAACAAGTCCTGACAACGCCTCAGCTGGGCCTCGGCATCACAATTACTCGCCCAGGAACGGCCAGGCCAACTCCCAGGACCAGTACCAACCGACGTGCAGTTGCCAGGTTCCGTCGGGCATGTTTGCCAGGGTCGGCAATCCGCCAACACCCATGCGTGTTCCTAAGAAGGGGAAGTTGAATAGCAGTAGTCCCAGCCTTGCCCTCGCCAACCCAAGTCTGGCCCTAGACGTGGTCGGTGCGTTCTTGCCGTCCTGTGGAGAGAGCACTGCAACCTCAAGGGAGCATTCGGTATACAGAACAACAGGGCTCTCCGACACCCGGTACAGCACTTGACTCCAGCGGATACCGCAACCTGCCCCCTCCAAAGCCTTCGCTGGCTCAGACGCTTCCCACCACTTCCCTATGGACCGAAACGCCGTGAAGGAGCCAAGGCTGTAACGCGAGGAGCGCTCCTCCCAGAAGGGCTTGTAATCGATCCGGTCCGCCGCTTGCTTGAAAGGAGAACCCTCGTTGTCGTCCCGCAGAATCTGCTCCGCAACTTCGGCGTCCATGGGCGGGTAAGAACGGTGCACAATGTCCCAGACCCCAACGGCAGTGATGGTTAGAAAACTCGCCACTATGACCAACACGATAACTACAGGATGGTCAGTGACAGAGCTCAAAGCAACCTCCTCACTACAACGAACCTACTAGGATTGGCAATCCCATCCAACATAGCCAGATCAGTAGACTATGTAGCTTCCACCGATCATACGATAAGAGGGAGTCGATCAGGGACAGGACACAGTACTCAACCATGATCTCCTTCTTGACCAGGGTCTCATTACCAGCACGATCGACCGCCAGGACCCCAAGAACGAGCTGGGTTCCAGGCTCGTACTGACTCAGATGGAGCAGGTGACGACCTACCGAACCCACAGCACCGATTGGATCGCCGTTGACCAGTAACCGGACAGTAACGTCTTCGTCTGCGGCGACATCAACAGCCACGATGCTGTATCTGAAGAACGTCCCACGGATAGTGTCTGGGAGGGCTACCTTCATAGTCGGTGGTGTATTGTCAACCACGATTAAGGTGTGCTCAGGTTCCTCAGGCCTGTTGCCGGCTGCATCTGTAACCTCCAGTTCCAGTCTATAGGCTCCGTCGCTTACAGTTGTGGAATCCCAGTCAAGCAGGAGTTCTGTGCCGATGACCACCCCGTCAAGCATCCAGCTGACGGCTACCAGGTCACGCTTGTTGACGTCAGGCCTCAGCTCGACAATGCCGCAGATGGGTTTGTCTCCTACCCCCAGGGACGTGATCGTCACGGGCGTGTTATCTACTTGAAATGGCAGTCTCTCTTGCACTAGGAGCCCGCTCGGACTCCTTGCAGAGATAAGAAGCTCATGTTCCCCGTCCGGCAGCGCCACCGTATCCAAGGAGACAAGAGCTGTTGGAACTCCAGCCGCGACCTGGCGAGGCATCCCTGAGACGACAAAGGAGTCTATGATCCCCCCCTCTACACTGATGGCCACTTCCCGACTACCGCTAACGGCTTCCCCACGACGGATACCCGATACAGACAGGATCGGCGGTGTGTTGTTCACCAACACGGGGATCGAGATCACTTGGGGCTCCAAGAGCATGACCGGCAGCCCGAAGAACCAACGTTCCCTAACCGTCACCACCAGGCGGTAGTCGCCGTCAGGGATACTCTCGGTCGACCATTCCACCGACAGATCCCCCGCCTCACGCACGATGGTACCGTCCAGCATGCGCAACGAGATTCTGGCTTCCGAGAACCTCCTTAGCTGGACTACTTGGGGACGCAGGGAACCCGCAATGGCTTCTCCTGCCGGTGGATATGCAACGTCGACGTATCGCGCCACGCTCTTGGTCGCCAAATTCCATGTCAACAAAGCGACCAAAACCGTGACCAGGACCGTGACCACCAGTGGCCACAGCCATTGACGATGCTTCTGAACACACTCGGAGTCGCCTGACTTTGCTGAGTTCCTTAGGCCGCGTCGCCGGGGCGGTCTCCGTGCGGCAGCAGCCAATCGACGTCTACCCCTCGATCCTGCTCGGTTTGGGTCCTTTGTGCCTGGCACACACCCCCCTTCGCTCCCGCCTGAAGACGCTACCCTCTTCGTCCTTCCCGAGTGACAGCGTGGCTTGCACTGGCCCCTCGCGGAGACACCTTAGTTCAGTGTGTCATGCACCGATGATCCCGCGCAACGCCTCCCACTCCTCCTTGGGAATCATGTAGGTGTGCTCGCGGCCGGGGAA
>DHFO01000024.1 GCA_002402295.1 Caldiserica bacterium UBA4822 | reverse complement strand
GGGCCCAGTCCAGCGACTCCTCCACTGGTACCCACGTGTCAGAGTCCCTCCCCCCGTAGACGTACGCCCCAACCTCGACGCCACTGGGATTGTCCACGTTCGGGTCCAGGTTGTCCAGCATCTCCAGACCAAGCGTGAAACGGGCATTCGGGTGCGACGGCGGAACAGGTTTTTCGTTCTTGTCGAGTGCGCCCGGCGTCCATTCGCCCTGGAAGTTGATGCCATGGCTGGGGACGGGCTGGTCTTTGCCCTCCCAGTATACGTCCCCATCGTCTGTTTCCAGGACATTGCTGAAGATGACCTCATGACCGGGTGCGTGGAGCGCCTTCCACTGAATAGGGTCATCTTTGCTGTTGACCCCGAGAATAATGCCAAACATACCATGCTCGCAGTTGACTGCACGCACAACTCCGCCAATCCGACGAAGATAGGCGATGTCATCCCCCACGATGGTCTCCCCTTCCAGCATTGCTGTCGATGTCTTGCCGCACATGGAAGGAAACGCCCCTGTGAAGTAGGTAACGCGGTCATCAGGACCATGGATACCCATGACGAGCATGTGCTCGCATAACCACCCCTGCTGGGAGCCACGATAGATTGCCAGCCGCATGGCCATCTTCTTCATGCCCACCGTGTTGCCGGCGTACTGGGTATTGGCGCTGTAGACAATGTTATCTTTGAGGTCGATGTAGACGCGCCGCCTGTCGATGTTCTTGCTCGTATGAGACTCCGTGAGTTCCCCCTCGGAGTGAACGAACCGAAAGAACCGTGCCCCCTGCCCCTGGCGAATGAACTCCTCATACCCAGGTCGGTATAGCAGTTTTTCGGAATGTGCTACATAGGAACTATCGGTCAACTGAACGGCTGGTATGGCAAACTCCGAACCATTCGGGCCCAGAGTTGCGAATACAACCAGCATCTCGCGCCCGCGCATGATCCCGTCCATTACCTCATGAATATCCTTCAGCCCCTCGGTGCGGTCGCGTGTGGAAATCTGCGGTCCCATCTCCTCTCCGGGATCAACAAGAATGTCTGTGTGCTCCTTGTCTCTGCCCTGGTCAAGGGGCGAGTCGAAGTGAATGGTGTGACCCTCCATTGCAAGAGGTTGCTCCTCGCCATCGCGAAGCGCCTTTTCCCTGATGTACGCAACATCTCTGGCCGAGTCATCACAGACGAACACACTCGCTGGATCGAGCAACTTGATGAAACGTGCCAAGAATTCATACAGCTCGCCGCTCGAGATCCTGCTCAGCTTCGCATACTGTTCCTCGCCAAAATGCTGCGCCAGGAACCGGGCTACATTTTCATCCATGCACCACCCCCCACTGATGTCGGCCCTGCGGCCGTTCTGTTGTGTTACATGGACATTCTATAGCATTGTTTGGCAATGAAAAGGTCGCCGCCTCCCCGTCTAAGAGCGTATCATCGTCAGCATCCAGATGCTCGGCTCCAGAGCTTCGACGGCGTGTACAGAACCTGCTGGCATGATAATGCCTTCTCCCGGCGTCATCGCATGATGCTGGCCATCCAGGACGATGTCGACCGCCCCCTGGAGAACCATCACGAGCGCATCGAACGGCGCCGTGTGCTCACTAAGCCTCTGTCCTTTGTCGAATGCGAACAGCGTGACAGTGCCGGTCGACCGGTCAATAAGGGTTTTGCTGACAACCGACCCGGGCTGTACAGACACGAGGTCCACCAGTCTGCCTTGTGCTGCATGAAGTTCGCTTGTTCCCATAGACCACCTCCTCAGAAGATGGTATGATTCTATGCGGCACCCGCTCGAAGTCCATGTCGAGGAACACACGGGGTGCCTGAGGGGAACGTACCATGAAATCTGGTTTACTGGGTAACGTCGCATACGAGGGTAGCCAACTATGAGTGGTCATAGAGCTCGGACGCTCATGGTTGTGGGGACTTCTTCATCTGCAGGAAAGAGCCTGATAGTTACCGCACTGTGCCGCGTCTTTGCACGGATGGCCATGCGCGTCGCCCCTTTCAAGGCCCAGAACCTGTCGAACAATGCAGCCGTCTGCAGTGACGGATCGGAGATTGGTCGGGCCCAGGCAGTGCAGGCCTTGGCCGCGGGCATTGCACCGAGTGTCGACATGAACCCCCTTCTCCTCAAACCAGGAGCCGATGGAACAAGTCAAGTCATCCTGTTGGGAAGGCCCGCCGGTCGTGGCACTGAGCAGTTCTACAGAGACAACTGGGGTAACCTGTGGAACTCCGTCACGGGTGCTCTCGACCGGCTGCGTGCCACTTATGACCTGGTGATCATGGAAGGAGCCGGCGCTAGCGCAGAGCTCAACAACGGCGGGCGCGACCTGGCGAACCTGAGCATCGCGCGATATGCGGGTTCTCCGGCTCTGCTGGTGGGAGACATCGAGCGCGGCGGTGTGTTCGCTCAGCTCCTTGGCACGTTCTGGCTGCTGCCGTCCGAGGAACGCGAGCACATTAGAGGGTTCATCGTCAACAAGTTCCACGGGGACGTCGCACTGTTTGACGGCGGGGGTTCTATTCTTCCGGAACGGTCCGGAGTTCCGGTACTCGGCATCATTCCTTTCCTGGAGGACCTCGCGCTTCCAGAAGAGGATGCAGCCTCTCTTGACGTGCCCATCCACGAGCGCAGGCAGGAGGGTGCGATCGATATCGCTGTCATCCGTTTTCCTCACATTGCAAACTTTGATGACTTTGACCCGCTCTCAAGAGAACCGGGCGTCTACCTCCACTATGTTGCCTCACTGCAGGACTGGGGCAATCCTGATGCAATTATCCTGCCGGGAACCCGTGCAACAATGGCAGACCTCGCATGGCTGCGAAGCAGAGGCCTGGCTGACAGGATTTGTCGTGCCGCCACAAGGGGAGTGCCTGTTGCTGGCATCTGTGGAGGCTACCAGATGCTTGGAACGATCATCAGAGATCCCGGTCATGTCGAGTCGGACCTTGACTCGGCCCCTGGTCTTGGTCTCCTGAACCATGCAACTGAGTTTGTCGCGACCAAGACAACTCGTCAGGTGCAGGCTCGGTTGGGAACGGCTCCCGGCTGGATCGCCCCGCTTGCCGGTCAGACCATCGATGGCTACGAGATTCACACGGGCACAAGTTCGGGAGGGACTCCCTGGCTACTTGCTCCTCGGGGAGGCCAGGACGGGGTCGTAACGCCGCAGGGGAATACAACGCCAGATGGCAAGTGCTGGGGATGTTACCTTCATGGAATCTTCTGCAACGAGACCTTCCGGAGAACGTGGCTCGCGTCTCTGGGGTGCCGGCAAGCTCCCCCGACCAGTATCGCATGGGCGGTGGAGGAGTCTGTGGACCGGCTTGCTGACGCCGTGCTGTGCGCGCTCGACATGGATGCGCTGCAGGCCATCATAGAGGGCCGGGATGCGGGCTTCAGGAGCGGGTGCAGAAAACGACATGCAACCTGACCACTTCGGCATATACTGTTCGCCATGAAGAAACCGGACACCATGAAGCAGTTTGCCAGCGTGGCTGTGGCTGTGCTGATTCTGTTCGCTGTCATTCCATTGCTCAAGAATTCGTTCAAGACACCGCCGAAACGCCAGGTGCGCGTCGGCGAGACGTTCACTGTAGCACTGGAAAGCAGCGTGGACCCGGATTTTCGGTGGGAGCTGCTGGCAACGGATGCTGCTAAAGTCGAGCTGGTGCACCAGCCTGAGGGAGCAGAAGTCCTGAGAAACCCCGAACTGTGGACCTTTCGTGCCATCTCTCCGGGGGAGGCCAACCTGTACTTTGGCTACACGCGCATCTCTTCGCCCACCAACATTGCCGCACGAACACACGCAGAACCCATCCGCATCGTGCCCGCAGACACGTGAAGATAGACCCTCCCGTCTTCACGCACAATCCTGAGCGCAACGGTCAGAGGTCGTCGAACAAGCTTTCCGTCTCGAGGTCCGGAACTGACGCTGGCTGCTCCTCGCCCAGCAGCCAGCCATGTTCATCCAGGTACGCCCTAAGTTCTGTGGTGCGCCGAGCATATACCTGCGGGCGAAGCAGAGGTCGCAGCCTGCCTGTAACTATAGGCTGATCCAGGTAGTAGACGAAATTCGATCCGGAACGGCCCCGCTGGAGCAGTTGCTGTGGCACCGCACTGTCCATTACTGAGATCCTCATGAGCGCAAGATATCCTTCCTGCCTGCCCTCAAAATACGCAAGAGGCGCTGAAGGACTCCAGAGCGCGAACCAGCCCTCGGCACACAGTCCGGAAAAAACAGCGTACGCGACCGGAATGCGCAGGTACCCATCCACCTCTGCGACGTATATCAAGGGATAGTCCGCCCGCGCGATATGCTCCTGGAGCAGAGCTCCCAGAGGAGACAAGTGGTAGTGGGCACGGCCGTGTGCCGGGTCAAGAGCAAACGGACCATGGTCGGCCACTGGACGCTTCTTGCAGACAAACAACTGCGGTTCGAGTTCCAGACCGGCAGTCACGCCGCTCAAAGCGAATACGTTCACGCGTTCATCCCGCCACGCCATCTCGACCTGTATCTGTGACCTCCCCCTTGATACCTATGCCGTCTTCATCTTAGACCGCCTGAAGAAAAGATCAATCGGAGCCCCTGCGGCGTCTACCGCCACTCTTCGCGCTTGCAGGCTCCGTGAATGTGTTAGAATAGGACGGTACTGTCATATTTGCGGGGGTCAGGTCTATGAAGATCGCTATTCGAGTGTTGGTAGTGCTCCTGGTTCTGCTCATAGCTGCTGCGGGGGTAGCCTGGTATGTGCTGCAGCACGGGGGCAGCCAGACAGGGACAACGGTTCCAACCGCCGACCTCGCACCTGCGCGACAATTGCTGAGCGACCTTAAGTCAGCCAGTACCCTGAAGTTCTCGATGGCTGTTCCTCATAGTTTCGACTGGTACGTGAGCTCCACTGGTGCCGAGCCCGCGAAGCTAACGCTGTCGGGTGTAGTCATGATAGCAAAGTCCGCGACATCGGACGACGCTGTGGCTATTGACCAGTGGCTACGGACAAAGGGCTTCGCCGGTGACACGCAGAACAACAGCTTTGGCGACACGACAGCGATGGAGGGATACCGCAAGGATTCACTGGTCGTTCTGCTGGTCACACCCATTGCCTCCGATGGGGGCACAGCCCAGGCAACGGAGCTTG
>DHFO01000004.1:3826-5572 GCA_002402295.1 Caldiserica bacterium UBA4822 | reverse complement strand
GCCTTGACCGGATTGATGCACAGCAACCGTGCGACATTCAATGCAGAAAACAGGACATCGCCGAGTTCCATTGCTGACGCGTCCGTGTCAACTTGTGCGGCATTCAGTTCCTGTCCCAGCTCGTGCGTTTCCTCCACCAGCTTCCCGTACGCCTGGCGTGCAGACTCAAAGTCAAATCCGTCCGCTCGCGCGTTCTCCTGACTGAGGAGCGCGTTTTCGATGGACGAGAGCAGTTTGGCGCTGTCCACAAAGTGCTTCGTGCGTCCCTCGAGGGCTTTCAGCTTCTGCCAGTTATCGAGTACCTGGTCACTGGAAACTGCGGCAACGTCGCCAAAGACATGCGGGTGACGGAAGGTCAGCTTGGCATCCTCGGTACCGATGACATCGCAGATATCAAAACCGTCCTGCTCCCGGGCAATCTCCGACTGGATGAAGACCTGCAGCAGGAGGTCTCCCAGCTCCTCTTCCAGATTGGCGGCGTTGCCACGCTGAATGGCGAGCGCAACTTCATAGGATTCCTCGAGGAGAGTGTCGAGCAGACTTACATGGGTCTGTTCGCGGTCCCACGGACATTTCTGCCGCAGTTCGGCGATCAACAGGCGGAAGTCTTCGATGGCGGTATATCTGGTACCCAGCAGGGGTCCGAGCGCAGAGCCGAGCGCTTCGGCCTGAGGCGCGCTGGCCCCGAACGGCACGGCGGCGGAATCCAGCGAAAACCCGGCACCCCGCAGAAGCCCCGAAATGCTCGAGACAAGCTCTGCAGGGCACAGGCAAACGACAGAGCCGTAGTGGCGCACCGCAAAGCGTATCCACACCAGAAAGTCCAGAGCGTGGACAGAATCCATGAGCTTCTCAGTGGAGTCGGGCAGGACATACACGCTGGACGCATGCGACGTAAGACCCGAGGCAAGCCCGGGAACGATGGCCAGCGCAAACCGGCGCTCTTCTGAAACCGAGGCCGACGGAACCTGCTCGTCCGCCGTTGCTACGGTGACTGCATCCTCATTCATGCTCTCAGTGTACAGGTTCTGACCCCGATAGCAAGGCAGAAAGGCGTGACAGTGGCTCTGCCCCCTGCTCGGTCGGCACGATGACAGAGTCGCGCACCCTGTGCGCCGCCGGAACCTGCCCGAGGTGAGCCGCCAGAAATCTGCCCGCGGCGTCTTGACTGACGAACTCAAGGACAAGGTTGCCGCCACTCTCCTTTACCGAGGAGACCCCGACAAGCATGAGCTGACCTTCCAGACGCTTGAGACGGAAGATGCCCTCGACCTGGGCTGGAAGCGTCCCATAGCGGTCCACGGTTCGCTCCTCCAGAGCAGGTAGCTCCTGCTCCGACGCACGCTCCAGAGCGTTGTAGAGAGCCAGGCGTTCCCCAGAATCACTGATATACGAGGCAGGGATGTACGCTGATGTGCCAAGAATGACCGCTGGCCTGGGCACGGGCTCTGTGTACTGCCCCCGTGCCCGCATAATCTCATCTTCGACCATCGACAGGAACATGTGGTAGCCAACGTCGGAGAACCTGCCGCTCTGTTTGATTCCCAGGACGTCCCCAGCGCCGCGTAACTCAAGGTCCTTGAGTGCAACCTGCAGACCGGCTCCGATGTCAACTGCAGACGCAACAGCTTCAAGGCGCTTGAATGCCGTCGAGTCACGGGCAACGCCTCTGGAGTAGAAAATGTAGGCATAGGCGTGACGCTGGGCCCGCCCCACGCGTCCCCGCAGCTGGTACAGCTGAGCGAG
>DHFO01000004.1:0-3790 GCA_002402295.1 Caldiserica bacterium UBA4822 | reverse complement strand
CGTCCCTCGTAGAAATCCAACATTATCTGTTCCAGCACTTCGCTCCGCAGCTGCCCGTGGGCAACGGCGATACGGGCTGTGGGGAACAGCCGCTGGAGAAGAGCCAGCCGGGACTCGATGTCCAGAATCCTGTTATGGACGAAGTACACCTGCCCCTGGCGGTCGAGTTCTGCTCGGATTGCTCGCGCCAGCTGCTCCTCGTCGAAGGGCATGAGGAAGGTGCGAATGGGATACCGGCCAACGGGCGGCGTGTTGATAAGCGAAATGTCCCGGATGCCGACCACAGACGACTCCAGTGTTCGGGGAATGGGCGTGGCACTGAGCGTCAGCACGTCGATTTCGGCTTTGAGCTTCTTGATCTTCTCCTTGTCCAGCACGCCGAATAGCTGCTCCTCGTCCACGATCAGCAAGCCCACGTCCTTGAAGTCGTGCGCCATATTAAGCAATTTGTGAGTCCCGACGGCAATGTCGATGCCACCTTGCCGCAGCAGCTTGCGGTCTGCCGACAGTTCGCGTGACCCCACCATGCGCGAGAACAGAGCAACCCTGAAGCCCACCGGCTCGAACCGTGACTCGAGATTGCGGAAGTGCTGCATGGCCAGAATGGTCGTCGGTGCCACTACGGCCACCTGTTTGCCGTTGGCGACGGCTCGCGCCGCCGCACGCACCGCGACCTCGGTCTTGCCAAACCCGACGTCCCCGCAGACGAGCCGGTCCATCGGCTTTCCTGCCTCCATGTCCCCAAGGACGTCCGTAATGGCCTTCGACTGGTCAGGGGTCAACTCATAGGCAAAACTGTCGACGATGGGCCCCTCCAGTTCAGGGCTCGGCTTGAAGCTGAACCCCTCCCGCGCATACCTTCTCGCGGCTGTCTCCAACAGGTCATGCGCAATTCGGCGTGCGTCCTCGGCAGCCTCTTTTCGGGCATGCTTCCATCTGCGGGAGCCAGGTTCGTCAAGAGTAATCTCTGTCCGGTCCCCCACATACTTTTCTAGATAACCCAGGCGTTCCACGGGTACGTGAAGCAGGGAATGGTCCTTGTATTCGAGTGAGATATAGTCCCGCGTCACGCCATCGACCGTCATAGCCGTGATACCCCGGAAGACCCCGATGCCCAGTTCGTGGTGCACGACATAGTCACCCTCATGAAGGTCCTCAAGCCGCGAAATAGCCTGTGAGAAGCGTGCGGTCTTCTTGGGACTCGCTGCCGACTTTGGGAAAAGCTCGGCATCCGTAAGCACGGCAACTCCATCGACAGCGAATCCCGCCGGCAGAGATCCCCTCAGGGTGGTTACCCGTGCGAGGATGTCTGGGTCGTCAATGGTATCCGCAACCAGGCGGCTGGCCCGCGCCGGGTTCAGTGACACAAGCTCGATGGCAGTGTCCTGCGGAGCGTGCAGTGCCAGGTACTCGGTCAGCGAACCCGAGAGCGTCAGCGGCGGAAGGTCGCGCGAATCGGCCTGAACGGCACCTGGAATCGACGCCCCGGACACTGCAACGGTTCTCGTAAACCGCCCCAGCGCCTGACGTGCAGCCTGGTCGAGCGCATCGAGCGCCTGTGACGATGGGACGACTCCTGCCTGCAGAGTCCTGTCATACAGTTCCCGGGCAGAGTCCAGCATCAGGGCAAGTTCCGCCGAGGGGTCGACGTCGTCAAGTACGACAATCGCACGTGACCCAAGCAGCGAGGCGACCTGTCCGCACACGCGCCCCGGATCCATGTACTGGTACAGGAAGAAGTTGACACCTTTGCCATTGGCAGTGGAAACGAAGGACTCGAGGTCCTCCGCAAGTGAACCCTCCAGGTCGTGCCCCGGGGATGTGCTCCCATGTTCCTGCTTCCAACGTGCCATCGCGGCGGAAGCAAGGGTGCGGCGAGCATCCTGGTCCAGGAGCACAGGGTAGGGCGGCAGGATCCTAACAGAAGACACGGGTTCCACCGACTGCTGCGAGACCGGATCGAACAGCTTTATGCGACTGATGACGTTTCCCTCCAGCACAATTCTGGCGGGATAGTCGGCGACCTGAGAGTACAGGTCGAAGACATTGCCCCGAATGCTGAACTGTCCCATCTCTGTCACGGAGGAAACGCTCTCATACCCCATACGCAGCAGCCTGTGGCCAAACGTCTGTGGGACAATCCGGTCGCCCACGCTGAGAACCGACGCCAGGTCCAAGAACTCTCCGGGCGGCAGCGCCGGGTCCAGGAGGCCCTGGAGTGTTGTGAATACAACGGCATCCGGTTCACTGTAGATTTCGTCAAGTGCTTTGGCCCGCGCGAAGGACAGAGGGCGTGAAAACTGCGTGTATTCCATCAACTCGACGCCAAGTTCGGGAAGGACAACGCAGGACGGAGACAGTGCGGCCAGTTCCGGAATGGTACGCACAAGCGTTCCCAGCTCTTCAGCGCTGTCACTGCTTCCGCACAGCACGACGAGCGGCATCGTGCGCCGCGCAACGAGCGCCAGGGTAAGGACCTGCCGAAACCCTCTCGACGGAGTCGAGACGGCAATACTGCCCTCGTGCCCGGAAAGCGCTGCAAATCCGTCAAAGAGGCCAGGGCAGGCAGAGACAGCCTGCTGCATCAGCAGGTCCAATGAAGCATCCTGCATCAGCGGGGCGTCACCTTCCGGTTGAACATGTCCTGCGCGGCCATGACACCGTCGCACACGATCATGCGCACGACAGTGGGGGTCCGGGCAATGGTATCAATCACGACCGGCAGTTCGCTCCGGGAGAATCCCGACAGGACGTGGTCGATGACCCCAGAAGGTTCGTCCGGTTTGCCAATGCCAAGACGCACGCGCACAAAACCCTTCCTGCCAAGGTGCTCGGTAATCGACAGTACTCCCTTGTGCCCTGCGGCCGACGCGTTGAAGCTTACCCGCAGCGAGCCGACGGGCAGGTCCATCTCGTCATGCACCACGATGAGGTTCTCGACGAGGACCTGATGCTGAGCCAGAAGGGCGGCAACGGCGACTCCAGAGTTGTTCATGAATGTCTGAGGCTTGACCAGTATGATCTTCACAGGCTCCTGCCCGACGCAGAGGGCAACGTCTGTCGCCGACCAGTCTGCAAGACGGTTGTGGTTAAATCTGCGCGTCCGGAAGGAATGTGCGATGGCGTCTGCCGCCATGAACCCGACGTTGTGCCGGGTGTTTTCATATTCTGGACCCGGATTGCCCAGCCCCGCGACCATGATTGTTTTCACACATGGTATAGTACTCAGGAGAAGCTTGATTTCAAGCTGTGAACCGTTGACATCACGCCGGAACGCCCTATACTTCTTCAGCATTGGTCGGGCATCAGAAGTGCCGAGTGGCCGCCCAGGCCGAGCAATCCCTCATGGAGGTAGTCTATGTACGCTGTTATTGAAGCGGCAGGAAGGCAGTACCGGGTGGAACCGGGCGAAACTGTGAAGATGGAGAAAATCGCAGGCGATCCTGGCACGGCAGTTGTGTTTGACAAAGTGCTGGTGGTTTCCTCTGATGCCGGTGCCCAGATCGGCAAGCCCTACGTGACCGGCGCAACTGTCAGCGGTACGATCGTCCGAACAGCGCGCGACCGTAAGGTGCGTGTCTTCACCTACAAGAACAAGACCACGCGCAAGCGGCTTGTGGGGCACAGACAGACGTCGACCTACGTGAACATCACGCAGATCGGCTAAAGGAGTGGTGAATCATGGCTCATAAGAAAGCAGGCGGAAAGTCACGCAACGGACGCGACAGCAATCCGCAGTACCTTGGCGTGAAGCTCTACGACGGACAGGTTGTGCGTCCTGGCAACATCA
>DHFO01000013.1 GCA_002402295.1 Caldiserica bacterium UBA4822 | reverse complement strand
TGGTGGGAGGCATGATTGGATGGGTGCTCATCTCGCTGTACCTGCCCATCTTCACCATGGCGGGTGGCATCAGCTGACAGGCAAGGGCATGACAGCAGTCGTGATGGGGCGTGCGGGAAGGGCGGCGCGGAACTTGACATATCTGTGAATCTTGTTCTACTTATGCCAACGGAGGGGGCCGCGTGGTGGCCCCGTTCCGCAGGAGACGCTGAGAAGTCGGTCCCGATTGGGTGGACGCCAGGGGCCGATGGAGCGGGGTGGCGTAACCGGCCTGGTCAAGTGACGGATGTGTTGTCCAGCGACAAGTTAAGAAGCGAGGAGGTGAGGCAGACGACCGTGACCCATACGCGAAAAGCCCTTTTTGGCATCATGCGAAACGGTTGGCAAACATCTTGGACATAGCACTACCCTGCTCCAACCAAGCAGGCAACCTACACGAACTTCCAAGGAGGAAGAATGAAGAGAAAGGGATTCACGTTGATCGAGCTGATGGTCGTTATCGCGATCATCATCATTCTTGCCGCAATTGCTATCCCGAACTACCTGCAGATGACCGAACGCGCCAAGAGGTCGCGTGTAGCGTCTGATATGGCGACGCTGGCCACAGTCCTCGAGACCTTTAAAACCGACTGGGGAAAGTACCCGACAGCCACGGCTCTCGAGGCCGTCAACGATAATACCACCAACATTTTCAAGGAGCTTTCCGGGACGACTGGGGTGATCAACAAGGCAGGTGAATACAATGCAGTCGGTGAAGAGGGTCCAATAGAGTACATCAAGGCAGGGACACTGACGAGCATCACCAATCCTTTCATGCCAGATGAGGACGTGAGCTATGGATCGCTTAACGGTGACAACTGGGTCCTCTCTGCGCAGATCGACACGGCGAAGTGGCTTTCCAGAACTGATGGAACGTCTACCGTTGTTGAGACTGCCTCAGCACCAGCTATCCCGTAGAACCCGTCGCACTTTGGTTTTTCTCGCCGGAGCCCCGAAGGGCTCCGGCAGGACAGGAAGAGTCTGAGGTCGTGAAAAGCGCATGGCGAGAGCATTCTCCCGCCGCGTGCTTTTCAGGGTTGCAGATTGTGAAGGCGCCCGCCGCCTGCAAATGTTGGAGTATGCCGTATAGTTAGTGCAGGTAAGAATTGGAGCAGACCATGAGACAGACAGCAGAGCATCACCCATGTTCGGGGTTTACATCGGTTCTCTCACCTCATGTTCTGGCCCCATCCTGCTATACTTCACGCCCTCGTCATGGCTTCACCCTCATCGAGGTCATGGTGGCAATGGCGATCCTTATGATTGTCATGGTGAGCGTTTTCATGTTGATCAGTGTCTCTGCCACGAGTCTGAAGAATTCCGAGATGCTCGAGACGGCTAAGAACATCGGGACGTACACGGTCGAGTACCTGCGTGCCAGGGACGTCACGCTGGACAACAACTTTATCAATACGGACAGCTGGTATAGAGCGGCCGACCTCACGGCCACTCCCCCCGACCTTGGCAACGCCTCGGCATTCCCCGGGCTGGTGGACCTGGGGAGCAATCTCGTGGAGAAGAACAACTTGGCGCCGTTGTCGATCAACACGAACCCAGCGCTCTCGAGTACCACTTACACGTCGACATCGTTCTATTCGTCACTGCAGGGGTACGTGTCGCTGGCGGACAGTCCCTTGGCCGCCAGTCCCTCCGTGGAGGATGGCAACGCGAACGTTGTTGCCGGGAAGTATTATGACCGGGTAACCGGGGTCCCCTACGTCGTGAGGTTCCCGATCAGCTCCTCCAGCAGCGGAGCTATCAGCAATTTTACTGCGCTTGCCGGGTACAACGCGATGATCTATTCAGATGATTCCGCCTATACGACGACTTCCAGCCGGCAATACGATCCGCACTATACGTCTACCAAAGCAAACACGACGGCCTACAGGGGTTTCAGGGTGCTGACCCAGATCGCAGCGCGGGCGCAGACCGCAGGCACTCATGTTCAGTATTACGACGTACGGGTGACGGTTTTCTGGCTGATCGGCAGTGCCGAACACTCCTACTCGATTTCGACACAAATCACGACCTACGGCGGTTCATGATGAGACGAAAAGAAGGATGTCTTGTGTCCGGCAGGAAGGAACGGAAGGGATTTACCCTGATAGAGACGGTCGTTGCAATGGGTATCCTCCTGGTCATCATCTACATGTCCCTGGCCGCGTTCGGATATGTCAGTGCGTCTTCCAAGGCGCAGCAGGCGCGCGAGGTGTCTCTCGAAAGCGGGGGAACGGTCCTCGACCAGATGACCAAGGAGCTGAGGCAATGCGTGACGAAGACCAGCCTGGGTGTGGAGTTCAATGCACCCTATTATGGCGTTCGCTATCCCGTGGCTTCGGCGACCAGGGACGTGTGGAGCATACTCCACGCCACTTCTCCAGATCCCGGAGCGGGAGGGGAGTACGTGTTCGACACCGCGAAGGGGCCTATCCTGCAGTTCTACAGCATGGGTGACGACGACAGTATCTACCGGATCTCGTACACGCTCGGAGTACCCTCCAGCGGGGCAGTAGCGCAGCGGTACTGGGCGGATGCCGACTGGCAGCCGTGTCAGGTCCTGTACACGCGGGAGAAGTGGACTGACAGTAATCACGATTGGGTGCCCGACAGCGCCGAGTTTGTCACGGTAGTCGACAACCAGCCGATAACCGATCAGGTCGTAACCAATCTCACGATTGTCAGGCCCTCGTGGTCCAGCAAAGTCATTCAGGTCATAGTGAGGATGATGGTACGAGATGCGTCCGGCAGACCGAATGAGATCATGAGGATTGCCCAGGTCACGTTGAGGCAATGATGATGTTCGCCAAGGTGATGCAGGCGTCCAGCCCGAGGAGGCGAGAACCTATGAACACGATGAAGAAGACGAGGAAGGGCTTTGCCCTGATCTTCGCGCTGCTTATTGCCGCTGGAATGATGATACCGATCCTCATGCTGCTGTCGTCGCTAGCTCCCAGGAAGGCGAATGTCACGGGCGAGGCGATCTCGGACAGGGCCCTGGCCCTGAGCGACAGTACGGTGGACAACATCCTGACCCAGGTCAACACGTTCCCGTTCAACGTCACAGGAACGTCGCTCATCGTCGGCTATGAGGAAGATGCGGACGGCAACGTCATCAACGAAGGGACCGTCGACGCTTCCTCTCAGCTGGCACAGACCGCGGTCGTCTACCATTACGTTTCCCAGCTGAACGGCGGTGTGGTGCCCGAGGTGCCCGACGTGGCTGACACGGCGGCGATAGCGGTGTTCAACGCGGCGTGCGCCGAGATCGCCGGAAACGTTTCCACGTATGTCTACAACCTGAACACGCAGGAGTACTACGCGCTCTGGGACAGCGTAAACAACAAGGTAGCCAGCGTTGCGGTTGTCGGACCCGACGGAGACGTTGCCACGGGCACGTTGAAGAACCTTGCTTCCGGAGCGACCACGACATTCTCGGCCCTCGACGCCAGCTACAAGACGGACAACATCTGGGTCGAGGTCGACACCAACACGAAGTATGTGGCAGACCAGTGGAACATCACGGTAACCTCGTACCTGCTGAGCAAGCCGGACATCAAACGGACCGTCAAGGCTCTGGCGAGTAGGGGAACCCCAGCCACGGCAGTCGATGCGCTGGCGGATGGCTCCTGGTTTACGCATGATACGGTCACTGTCACGGTCCCCGGGCACAGCTTCGCGGATTACGCCGGGTTGTATCACACCAAGGCCTATTTTGGCAAATATGAGACCACGTCAGGGCCGATCAGGAGTGATGCCAATCTCTATATGGGTGGGTGGGCGAAAGACCCTGTGTTTGCGAACAATCATGTCGATGACGAGGCGGTGGACGACTACAATGGCAACCACGACGGCAGGTTCGGGCCGGATCAGAAGAGCCTGACATGGGCCAAGTCCCACGGCTACGCCACGGACAACTACCCCGCAGCGGACTGGGCAAATGTCGACACTGCGCTGTATGGAAGCAATGCCACGAGAAACCCCACCGATCCCAACGGCGGCATTCAGGACAAGGCCTTCCCTGACTATTACATTAACACCAACGCTACGGTGGTCTTTAATGCCAACGGCACTGTAACGATCAACGGCACCAACCTCCCCATGCCTCCCAACGGCGCCATATTCGTCAGCGGTACTGCCACCGTCAGCGGCGCGGTCAATGGCCAGGCCAGCGTCGGCGCCTCGAAGATCAACATTGGTGGAAACATCGTCTACGTCACTCCTCCGAGAACAGACCGGAATGCCCCTATCCCCACCCATCCCGACTTGCTCGGCCTCATCTCCCATGGAGATATCACGATCACCAAAGACACGTTCAACGCGAACCCCCACCTGCAGATCGACGCGGCAATGATCTCGGCGGCGGGCAACTTCGGGATCGCCTCGAATGCCCCTTCCCACTACATCGACCCCACCGGGACGTACGCCGGGACATGGAATGGCTGCCAGGCGTGCTGGAACACGAGCAACGCTCCGGCAGTCAACCTGGGGGGCAACAGGGTCAGGGGATATGAGGTTCAGCACACGAACTTCGACTGGAACCTGCGCGACTACGGGGTCCCGCCCTTCTATCCTACGACCAACACTACCGGCGAGTCCACGGATCTCATCGATCAGTATCCGGTGGTCACTGACTCGGCAATCAACAACGTCCTGACGCACCTGACCAAGGACGACCTGACCCCCACGGGCAACCCGACCTATCCCTACAGCTATGTCTATAACGGCGTTACATACTACTACGGCGGCACCTTCAACTGGTACGCGACTTCCACGATGAGCAAGAGCGCGCTCTACAGGATCTCGTGGAAGGAGCAGATAGCGTCGGCGGTTACGCCCGCGCCATGAACCTTGGAAAGGCCTGCGTCCAACTTGGCCGTGGGAGGAGGAAAGGCTTCACCCTGATCGAGCTTGGCGTGGTGCTGGTCATCATCATGGTCATGAGCGCCATAGCCATTCCCTCCGCCCAGAGCTTTATCGCGACGCAGCGCCTCCAGGAAGTCTCCTGGCAGATCGTCCAGGACCTGAAGTCGGTCAGGCAGGACGCTATTCTCTACCAGCAGGACCTGAACGTGTACTTCAACTACAACAACTCTCCCGTGGAACCGGCCAACGCGGC